>JBEBIR010000628.1:0-2580 GCA_040080315.1 Gemmatimonas sp. | reverse complement strand
ACGCGATTGCAGAGTGAGTTCGGCAGCACCGCGTGCAAGGCGATTCACGTGTGCCGTTCGTGCCGTCAGCCTTTTGACGAGTTCAAGGCGTTTTGAGGTCGCCAGAATCACAACGGCCCCGCATGCGTTCGCATGCGGGGCCGTTGCAATGCCTACCTCCTGCGACGGCCTACTTCATCGACGCGAACGGCACGCGGCCGCTGCGCTGCGAATCAGCCCGGCACGAGCTCGGCGAACCGGACTCGTTTGGCAACAGCTGCCAGATTTCCACGCGGCGGTTTGGCGCCTGCTTCGCCTTGTTGGCCGCCGACACGCGCGGACGCGGCGGGTTCGGATCCGGGTCACCATCGCGGACGATGATGCACTGTTCTCCGTAGCCCATCATCGAGAAGCGATCGGCGGAGATATCCGCGCCACCAAGCTTCTTGAGCATAGCGGTCACGGCCGTCGCGCGGCTCGTGGCGAGCTTGTCGTTGTAGCTCTCATCACCATACCAGTCGGTGTGTCCTTCGACTGACACCTTGATGCTTGGATCACGCTTCATCGCGTCGATCACCGTTTGCAACAGCGAGCTGCCAGCAGGCAGGATCTGTGCCTTGTCGAAATTGAAGTGCGTGCTGTCAAGGCGGACCATGGCGGTCGGCGGTGGCGGCGGCGCAATGCACGTGATCGTTGCCGTGGCGCTCTTGCTGGCGCCGTACGCGGTCTTGGTGGCCGTAATGGTTGCGGTTCCACCACTGACGCAGGTTGCCGTGCCGTTGCTGATCGACGCAACGCCAGGGTTCGACGACGTCCAGCTGGTGGCGGCGCCGAGATCGACACCGTCGGCATCACGCGCTGTGGTCGTGTAGGCCGCCGTCTGTCCCACGTTCCGCGACTGCGTCGGCGGGGTCAATGCGAACGTCCACTCTGGCGGCGGAACCGTGACCGACGCGGACGTGCTGCGTTCGAGATTCTTGACCATGCCTTTGCAGCTGATGTTCGCCGTGCCGTTCTTGACCGCGCGCACGTTACCCGTGTTGTCGACCGTGGCGACGCTCGCGTCGCTGGACGTGCACACGAGATTGTTCACCTTGCGCGTTTCAATCGGGCGCTGCTTCATGTCGGCTGCGCTCAGGGCAAACTGCCGAGTGGCGCCGCGAGCAACCGTCGCCGATGCGGGGGCAATCGCCAGCGACCAATCGAACTTCTCCGACTCGCCCGCGCAGCCCCCGCGCAGCGCATACGTCAGGCCGGCGCGAACGCCAAGATTCTTGGACGTGCCGGTGAGCTCCTGCTCGTTCGGTGACGGATTGAAATCCCCGATACCATCGACGCGAGCGCCCCACTTGCCGCCACCGCAGAACTTGAGACCGACCAATCCAGACACACCGTCTTCGTACTCGTTAGCCGTGCTGCGTCCCTTGTACACCGAGTTCACGTAGCCGCCGCCAAGCACCAGCGCCGCTTTCGAGGCCACCGGAATGGTGAGTGTCACAAGTCCGCGATAGGGGCTGTACTTGATGTCTTCAAACGGAGCGCGTGTGGCCTTGGTCGGGCCGTACTGCGCATTGGCTTCGACGCCGAGCCACCGATAGACGCTGATCCCGAGCATGCCACCGATGCCGATCGCGTTATCCATGTTGAGCTTGTCGTCCAGCTTCGTATAGTGGCCGAATGCGCCGATCTCGATTTTCGAAATGGGGCCCTGAGCGTGTGCCGCCGACGCGGCAACGGCGAGCAGTGTTAGTCCGACGAGTTGTTTCTTCATGAAATCCTCGTGAAAGGAGAGACATTAAGCGAGCTGAGCTGTGCCCGCCCACGACCGCGCAGTTCATTGGCGGTCAAGCAACAAAGTAAGCGAATTTTCCGCAAATGGGGACAGAACGCATCCCTGCGCTTCCGGATGATTACACGGCCAGCAGCGCCGTCAGCGCATCGGCGATTTGGGGCACATCTGGCAAGACTGCCGCGAGAAGGTGCGGATGGTACGGCATCGGCGTATCGCGAGGAGCCAGCCGTTCCACTGGCGCGTCCAAAAACCAGAAGGCCTGACTGGCCAGTACTCCGGCAATCTCGGCGCCGAATCCGGCCGTCAGGTTGTCTTCGTGGACGATCAGACAACGGTGGGTTTTTCGCACGGATGCGAGGACCGCGTCGCGGTCCCACGGTGAGATCGTTCGCAAGTCAATCAACTCGACGCGATCGCCGAACGCGTCGGCCGCCGCCGCACAACGATGCACCATTGCGCCCCACGAGACGAGCGTGATGTCGGTTCCCGCGCGCACCACGCGCGCACGTCCGAACGGCAACACGTAGTCGTCGCCAGGATAGCGTGCGCTGCCCTCGCCGGTCATGAGGAGCGAGCGGTGTTCGAAGAAGATGGTGGGATTCGCACCACGCATGGCCGCGCGAAGCAGCCCGACGGCGTCGGCGGCATTCGACGGCATGGCGACCTGCCAGCCGTACGCATGCGCAAAGCGCACTTCGTCGCTGAGGCTATGCCATGGATCGCCGACATCCTTTCCGAACCCGCCGGGCATGCGCACGACAAGGGGCGCGGCGAATCGATTCGCGGTGCGCCAGCGCATGGTGCCGCAG
>JBEBIR010000627.1:0-2587 GCA_040080315.1 Gemmatimonas sp. | reverse complement strand
GGATCTCAACCTGCACACGGTGTGCGAGGAAGCGCATTGCCCGAACATGGGCGAGTGCTGGGAGCACGGGACCGCCACGTTCATGATTCTGGGCGACGTCTGCACACGGAATTGCGCGTATTGCGCCGTCTCGCACGGACGTCCGCCGGTCTACGACATTGAGGAGCCATCGCGCGTCGCGCAGGCCATCGCCGAACTCAATCTGCGGCACGCCGTTATCACATCAGTCGATCGCGACGACCTGCCGGACTTCGGATCGTACATCTTCGCCGAAACCATCCGCCAGATTCGCCAGCGGCGGCCCGAATGCTCGATCGAGGTACTGGTTCCGGACTTTCAGGGCGATGAGGCTGCGATCCGCGCCGTGCTCGACGCTCGCCCGGATATCTACAACCACAACACCGAGACCGTCCCTCGGCTGTACAAGAAAGCGCGTCCCGGCGGACGCTACGAGCGATTGCTGGAAATCTTCCGCATGGCCAAACGGTATGCGCCGGACATCCCCACCAAGACCGGAATGATTCTCGGACTGGGCGAGACCAACGAGGAAGTCGTCGAAGTCATGAAGGATCTTCGGTCGGTAAACGTGGATATCCTGACGCTGGGACAGTACCTGCGTCCGTCGGATGGACATATCGCGCTCGATCGCTACGTCACGCCCGAAGAGTTCCGCGAGCTCTATCACACCGGCATGTCACTCGGCTTTCGACATGTCGAAAGCAGTCCACTGGTGCGCTCCAGCTATCACGCATGGGAGCAAGTGCAAGCAGCAGCACTGAGTACTGAGAACTGAGCACTTAGTACTCAGTACTCAGTACTTTCTTTTCTCTCTTTTATGCCTCCTGCCAAATCCAAGAAACCAGCCCTCGCAACAAACTCGTTGAATCGCGAACTGCTGTACTCAATGCTGCTGCAGCGTCGCTTTGAAGAGCGATGCGCCGAGATGTACGCGATTGGACGCGTGGGCGGATTCTGTCATTTGTATATTGGGCAGGAGGCCGTCTCGACCGGCATCATTTCGCAGTTGCGTCCGGATGACTACGTCATCACCACGTATCGCGACCACGGGCAGGCGCTCGCGCGAGGCATGACGCCGCGGGCGGTGATGGCGGAACTGTTCGGACGTCAGGACGGCTGTGCGCGCGGCAAGGGCGGGTCCATGCACATGTTCGACAAGCAGCTCAACTTTCTGGGTGGGCATGGCATTGTGGGAGGGCACATTCCGATTGCGGCCGGCGTCGGATTCGCCATCAAGTATCGCGGTGGTGATCAGGTGATCGTGTGTTTCATGGGCGAGGCCGCCGTCAACAATGGCGCCTTTCATGAAGCGCTCAACATGGCGGCGCTCTGGAAGTTGCCGTGCTTGTTCGTGATCGAGAATAATCGCTACGGCATGGGCACCGCGGTCGAGCGCGCGTCGGCCATCAACGACATCTACCGGCGCGGTGCGTCGTACGACATGCCGCGCGGGGTGGTGGACGGGCAGGACGTGAGCGCCGTGCGCGTCGCCGCTGCGGAAGCGATCGAACGGGCACGGAAGGAAAGCATGTCGACGCTGCTGGAGATCCGCACGTATCGCTTCATGGGCCACTCCATGTCCGACGCGGTAAGCGGCACGTATCGCAGCAAGGAAGAGCTGGAGCAGTATCTCAAGCGTGATCCTATCGTGTTGCATCGACAGCGCATGGAATCGTCGGGCGAGATCACGGCGGCCGAAGTCGCGGCGATGGACGACGAGATCAAGCAGATCGTTCAGGAGAGCATTGACTTCGCCGAGCAGAGTCCTGAGTTGCCCATCGAGGCGCTCATGGAAGACGTCCTCGTCGAAACCACGAGCTGAGAGTGCACCGAACATGGCTGTGATCACGTACCGCGACGCGCTCAACATGGCGCTTCGCGAAGAAATGCGCCGTGACGATCGCGTCTTCCTCATGGGTGAGGAGGTGGCGGTGTATCAGGGCGCGTACAAAGTGTCCAAGGGATTGCTGCAGGAGTTTGGCGAGATGCGTGTGGTGGATACGCCCATCACGGAGCTCGGGTTCGCCGGCGTTGGCGTGGGCGCGGCGATGTCCGGTCTGCGCCCGATCATCGAGTTCATGACCTGGAATTTTTCCCTGCTGGCGCTGGATCAGGTCGTGAACGCCGCCGCCAAGATGTTGTACATGTCCGGCGGGCAGTTCCCGATGCCGATCGTGTTTCGCGGCCCGAACGGATCCGCGCTGCAACTGGGCGCGCAGCATTCGCAGGCGTGGGAATCGTGGCTCGCGCACATCCCGGGTCTCAAGGTCGTCACGCCGGCCACTCCCTACGATGCGAAGGGGCTGCTCAAGGCTGCCATTCGCGATGACAACCCGGTGTGTTTTCTCGAAGGGGAGATGCTGTACAACACCAAGGGCGAAGTGCCCGATGACGACTACGTGATTCCGTTGGGGAAGGCGGAGCTCAAGCGCGAAGGGGAACACTGCACGCTGATTTCACACGGCAAGATGGTGCTGGTCGCGCTGCAGGCCGCCGATCAGATGGCGAAGGAGGGCATTCAGTGCGACGTCGTCGACCTGCGCACGATTCGACCCATGGACGTCGACAC
>JBEBIR010000626.1:0-2592 GCA_040080315.1 Gemmatimonas sp. | reverse complement strand
CGCGGCAAGATCCATTGGTGTCCACCGTTCAAGCCGCTCGGCGCGACGTCGGCGTGCGACAACACCGGTCACTTCGCGACCAGCAACTTCTCAAATCACGGCGATGCTTGGCGTCTTCCGCCAAATACACGGTTGCCATGCCGCCTTCGCCCAGCACCCGTTCGATTCGGTAGCTCGTGGCCAGTGCGCGAGTGAGTCGCGAGATCTCGACGGCACCGGTTGGCGCGGTGCGCTCGGGTACGCCCGGTTCCGTGGGCGTCGCGGCGCCGCAATTCAGGCAGCAGTGCGCTTCAACAGGCAGCGGGGTCCGACACGTTGGGCAGGCGCGACTAACCGTGGTCAAGGCACGCCTTTGTCGGGTTTTTTTGTGCTGCGAAGGACGAGTTGAAGCAAAGACACAGTGCGCGCCATAGCGAGGACGTGCGAGACGAGCCAGCTACGAGCAACCGTTCCGTGTCGCGGCGAGCATCGTCAGGTCGTCGTGTGGCTCGGCCAGACGCGTGAAGGCTTCCATGGTCTCCAGCAGACCGTGGACCAACGCCGATGCGCCGCGCCCACCGTGGTCCCGTACGGCCGCACGCAGTCGCTCGTTGCCGAAGACGACGCCACTGGCGCTTCGCGCCTCCGAAAGGCCGTCGGTGAAGGCGAACAGGCTGTGGTTGAGTGGGAGCGAACGTGTGACAGCCTTGAACGGAGAGTCCGGCACCATGCCGAGCGCCGGCCCCGTCGGACGCAACTCCTCGATGGAGCCGTCCGGCGCAACGATCAGCGCCGGCTCGTGTCCCGCGTTCACGTAGACCAGCTCTCCGTCGCTCGGACGGAGGCACGCGAGGAAGGCCGTTGCGAACATGTTCGTCCGGCCGTGGAGGTGCGCGATGTAGTTGTTGGTGAACGACGCCACGCGAATCAGAAGCTCGGGCGTACCATCGGCGTCCGTGTCGCCCGCGGTGGGCGCCGGGCGTCCGAGTGTCTGCTCCGCGCCGCCGGCCACCGGGTCGGCCGATGCGCGAATCAGGCTTCGGAACAACGCCATGAAGAGCGCCGCGCCCACGCCCTTGTCGCAGACATCGCCGACCACCAACAGCAGCCGGCCTGAGGTGCCGACCAGGAAGGCGTCAAAGAAATCACCCGAAACCTGCCTCGCCGGCTGCAACGCCGCGTCCAGCTCGACGCCGGGAACTACCGGAAGCGCCTCGGGGAGGAAATCCCGTTGGATGTTTCGCGCCACGACCATGTCGCGCCGCATCGCCTGTGTGTCTTGAAGGCTCCTTCGGTCGATCGCCGCGGCGATGCGCACACGCAGTATTCCCTGGCCGCAGGAGGCCGGCAGGTAATCGTCGGCACCACTGGCGAGACACGCCTCAATGGCGTCGAGGTCGTTCGTGGCGCTGGTGACAAGGATCGGCAACTGGGCCAGCGCCTCCTCTGCGCGAATCGAGGCGATGAACGCCGCCGCCGGCCTGTCGGAAAGCGCCACGTCGACGACCGCGAACTCGTACCGTCCTGCTTGCAGCTTCTTCGCGGCGTCAGCGGCAGTGGACGTCGGAAACGGCATGTAGTTCTCATCGACGAACTGCATGACATGGGCCGCACTGGCCGCACCAACGAGCAGAATGCGGCTGGGCGCCCGAAGCGTGGTCATAGTACCACGTGGCGGTTGGGGTGCGGTCATTGCGTTCCTTCGTCCAGGAGGTTGAGCTGCCACAGGTCGCGCGCGCTCGTGCGCATGAACGGCACCATCGCCAGCCTTCCGGTCGCGCCGATGCTGCCCTCGAGGTAGCGCAACTCTTCGAATTTGGCGCGGATCGACGGATCGCGATCGGGCTCGAAGCCGGCCTCGCGCATCAAGAGTATCCCCTTGGCGCGGATTCCGAGCTCGGCTCGCAGACGGAGCAGGCACAGCATGTCCACAATCACTTCAGGCGCGAAACGCGCGCGAAGACTTGCGAGATACTGCCCAACGGGCGTGGTGGCCATGTTCCCCGCCTTCATCGCTCGCAGCAATTCCTGGTCGGTGTCGAATCCTGTACCCAGCCAGCTGCGCGTGTCACGCTCGCTGTACTCGAATGCGGCGATCGCCAAGACAGGGACGGCGATCATGATCGCGGCGGTGGCCAGCAGGGGCTCTACGAGCAAGTGATTGTAGAGCGAATGCAAAACGATTCCCGCGACGAGTGCCGGCAGCACGCGATACGGCACGAATTGCGTCGTGCGATGGTGCAGCGTGCGATGGTGCAGCGTGCGGGCAATCATGGCGACGAGCGCCGTGGCCGCTCCGTGCATCACGGCGGTGCCGCAGCCGCGCACGACCCACAGCCACGGACTCGCGTCGAGGCCGAGACTCATGTAGTGGAGATTCTCGACCGCGGCGAATCCTGTGCCGACGGCGAAGCCGTAGATCGCTGCGTCCACGACAAATCCCACCCGGTTGCGGGCGAGGAGCACGACCACATACGTGGCCTTGAGCGATTCTTCGACCACCGGTGCCACGTACCGAGCGTAGGACGTGAGCTCGATGCCCAGCGTCGGCCGCAACCACTGGTTCAGCACATACGCGCCGAGCGCCGCCGCCACGCCCGCACAGACGGCGAG
>JBEBIR010000625.1:0-2592 GCA_040080315.1 Gemmatimonas sp. | reverse complement strand
GTCGCCGACGGCACGTGTTCGAATTGGCGCACCCGAGGCGGTTGATACGGCGCGATATTCGGCCATGATCGTGCTGGATAGCGGGTTGGCCAATGCGCGCGAGTTGCGTCGATTCATGGGGGAGGGGGGCGGCGTGTTGATTGCCGGCGAAGCGCTTAGAGACCCGGCGTTGGCGTCGCTCTATCCGGCGCGCGTCGCGTCTGACCGCGCGGTCGTTGCGGGTGCGTTGCTAACCGATCAGCCGCGACGCGGACTGCCTGCGTACCGTTTGCGACCTGATCGGTCGGCGATCGTGCTGGAGCATGAGGGTCCTGATGCGATCGTAGTGGTGGCGCGCCGAGGGGTGGGTCGCGTGTTGGCGAGCGGGTATCGATCGACGTGGCGGTGGCGTATGGAAGGCGTCGACGGATCGGTCGACGCGCATCGGCAATGGTGGAGTGATCTCGTGAGCGCCGTGTCGTTCGCGCCTGCGCGGCTTGCCAATGACAGTGTTCGCGCGACGCACGTTGCCGGATGGCCCGGTGACGTGGCGCCGGTCGCCGATCTCGTGGCGCGTCTGGGTGTCGCGTCAGCGACATCGGACGCCGCGAGGACGCGAGGTCGGCGCGGCGAGGTGCCGCTGTGGTGGTTATATGCGATTGGCACGGCGGCGCTTTTGGGGGAGTGGACCATGCGACGATTGCGCGGTGTGCGATGACCAGGGTCGCGTTCATTTCACACGCTGATTGCGGTCGACACGACACGGGGTGGGGACATCCCGAGCACGTCGGGCGACTGCGCGCCATCCCGCGCGCGTTGCGGCTGGAGCCGGACCTTTTCGAGTCGCTGCTGCACTGTGAGGGGCGACATGCCACTCGCGAGGAGATTGGACTCGCCCACGATGCTGGATACATCGAGCACGTGGCTGCACTGGTGACGGCGGGTGGCGGCCATCTCGACCCGGACACGGTCGTGAGCGAAGGCTCGTGGGATGCGGCAACCGCGAGCGTCGGCTGTGTTCTGGATGGTGTCGACATGGCGTTTGACGGACGGGCGCTGCGCAGCTTTGCCGCGGTCCGTCCACCCGGTCATCACGCGCTGCGTGATCGCGCCATGGGGTTTTGCGTATTCGGGAACGTTGCCATCGCGGCGCACTACGCCCTGGCGCGCCATCGGTGCGATCGCGTGCTGATCGTGGACTGGGACGTCCATCATGGCAATGGCACCCAAGCGCTGGTGGAGCAGGATCCCCGCATACACTTCGTGTCGATGCACCAATGGCCGTGGTACCCGGGTACAGGTGACGCGGCTGATCGTGGTCCGCACGGCACAGTCTGGAACGTGCCGATGCCGGCGGGGTTGCCGTCGGAGCGCTACGTGGATGCGCTGCTTGAGGCGGTGCACCGTGCGACGGTGAACTTCACGCCGGATCTCGTGATGGTGAGCGCGGGATTCGACAGTCTGGCCGACGACCCGCTGGGTGGATTCACACTCACGCTCGGCGATGTCGAGACGCTGACCCGGGCCCTCGTGACCCTCAGCGCACGCTGGTGCGGCGGTCGGCTGGTCAGCGCGCTCGAAGGTGGCTACGCACCGGAGTCGGTCGCACAGGCGGTGTTAGCGCATCTTGCCGCCTTGGCTTGATGACCGGTCGGCGCGTACCTTTCGCGATATGACTCTCCCGGTCCAGGACGCGCTGCCGCGCACGATCTACCGCTCGAAAGACGGTACCGAGGTGCTTGATTGCCATCCCCGCGAGCTTGCGCAACTGCTGGCCGAGGGTGGGCCGCTGTGGGTGGACATCGACTCGACCGTGCGGTCGCAGCACGCACTGTTGGAGAAGGTGTTTCGATTTCACCCGCTGGCCATTGAGGACACGCTGAATCCGCATTCGCGCGTGAAGTTGGAGGAGTACGCCGGGTTCCTCTTTATCGTCATTCGCGGGGTTGGTCTGGCCGAGAGCACGGAAGACCCGTATGACCTCGAGACCAAGGACTTGTACTGCTTTCTGGGTCCGCACTATCTCGTGACCGTACACAGTGGCCCGATGCCGTCGATTGAGCGGGTCGCGGAGTCGTTGCGGCGTTCACCCGAAGTGCTATCGCGCGGCGTCGAGCGCGCGTTACACGCCATTCTGGACGAAACGATCGACAGCTTCTTCCCGGTGATGCACCAGATCGACGAGTTTATTGATGGATTGGAAGAGCGCGTCTTCAACTCGTTCGACGACACGGCGCTGCGCGACATCTTCACCGTCAAGCGGCTGGTACTGTCGCTGCGGCGCTATCTGCAGCCGTCGCGCGAAGTGATGAACGTGCTCACCAACCGGCCCAGCGCGCTGCTCACGCCGGACGTGCAGATCTATTTTCGTGACATCTACGATCACGTGATGCGCATTAACGACGCGCTTGACACGTATCGCGAACTGCTGAGCAGCACCATGGACTCGTATCTCACGCAGGTCTCCAACCGGCTGGCGTCGAGTACCAAGGGACTGTCGTTGGTGGCGACGATGTCCCTTCCCTTCGTGGTGGTGAGTGGGATGTGGGGCATGAACTTCGCGAAGATCCCATTGTCGAACTTTCCCCATGGCTTCTGGGTGCTTCTGGTGGG
>JBEBIR010000624.1:0-2597 GCA_040080315.1 Gemmatimonas sp. | reverse complement strand
GCGGTGGCGAGTGTCACCGAAGCCTACATGCGTCCGCTGTATCACAAGAAGGCCGATCGGCTTCGCGCCAAGGCCAGTCGGCTCGAATCCGAGGGAACGGGGAAGCTGGCGGCGCTCAAGGGACGCAGTGCCGACGAGTACGCGCTCTTCCGCAAGACTTTCGCCCATGTGATCGCCGGTCTGGGTGGTGAGAACGACGCTGATACGGCGATGCGCATTGCCGCGTACGAAGCGACGCACGGGGTGATCACCGACGAGCAACTGATTCACGGGCTCGCCGCCGTGCTGCAGCAAGACGCGTTCAACCACAAGGACCTGCAGTCGGTGGATGGTCGTCGCGCGAATGGCATGTCGGTGATGATGATGGGCGCCAGCACGGGGTGCAACACCGTGTACGGTTCCACACCGCCGGGCAATCCGCATCCGTATCCGTGGATGAATTCACTGTTCCAGGATGGCGCGACGATTTCGTGGTTGATGGCCGAGTCAGTGATTGTGGGGCACGCCAATCGCTCCGTCTCGCCCGAGCGACTGGCCGACGCACTGCTCAATCGGACTGAGAACGTGGTCACCGAGGAAGATTACTTCACGCTGACGCACCTTGATGATGCGCTGATGACCGAGCAGGAGATTCGTGAACTGCCAAAGATCTGGGTCGTTGGCGGCGACGGCGCGCTGGGCGACATCGGCTTCCAGAACGTGTCCAAAGTGATCCTGCAGAACCGTCCCAATGTGAAGATGCTGATGTTGGACACGCAGGTGTACTCGAACACCGGCGGCCAGAACTCGGACTCGTCGACCATGCTTGGCGGATACGACATGAACCAGTTCGGTGTGGCCTCGCAGGGCAAGCTGATCGAGAAGAAGAACGTCGCGGAGGCGTTCACCAGCGGTCACGGTTCGCCTTTCGTCGCGCAGGTGTCGATGGCCAATGCGGCAAAGCTCTACAAGGCGTTGATCGACGGTTTGGAGTATCGCGGCACGGCGTTCTTCCAGAGCTACACCACGTGTCAGCCGGAGCATGGTGTGGGCGACAACATGAGCGCCGATCAGGCGAAGATGGTGCGTGATGCGCGCGGCATGCCGGAATTTGTGTTCAATCCGCGCCGCGGGGAAACGTCGCAGGAGGCGTTCGACCTCAAGGGAAATCCCAGCATCGACCGTGACTGGTGGCGTACGAAATTCGCCAGCACCGGCGAGGAATACAGCTTTGGGGTGGGCCATTGGGCGATCACCGAAGGCCGTTTCCGCAAGCACGTCAAGCCGGTGAAAGAGGCGGAGGTTGCGTCACTCACGCTGATGGACGACATGCTGTACTTCATCACCCAGGACGACGTGATTCACCGGCGCGTGTTCGACCCGAGTCATCGCAGCTTTGTCCCGAATTTCGGCTGCTACATCAAGGTTGAAAGCGGGGAGACGTTCAAGTACTACGCCGTGTCGCGCCAGATGGTGCTGTTCGCGGTGGAGCGTCGCAAAGCCTGGCGCATGTTGCAGAGCAAGGCGGGCGTCGTGAACAAGGACTACCTCGCACAGAAGGCGTTCCTCGCCAAGCTTGACAAGGGCGACATGACGCTGGGCGAGGCGAAGACGCGGGCGCGCGAGCTGGTGGCTGCGGAGTTGGCGACGGCGACGTAAGCCGTCCGCTCGTTATCCCGACAGCGCGCCGTCGTCGAGGGCGTGCTGTCGCAGGAGGCTGGTGGCAACACGCTCGGGCAACTCGTGTATCGCGAGGGTCCGGGCGTGTTGTGGCTGGCCACCTGAGGCGTTCACGGTGATACCCACCGCCGATGCCCGTCCCGAGACGGTTCCCCCCACCGTCGCTTCGCTCCTCGTGCGACGATGCGTCAACGTGACCTCGTAGGCGCGATCGGCGGCCATCGGCGCCACACGCACGTCATACGCGGCGATGCGTGTGCAGGGCAATCCGGCGGCCGCCAGCGCCATCGCACCCGCAGCAACGCTGAACTCGGCACTCTCACGTGACGACAGGTCGCGCAGAAACAATTCGCGGGCGGACACGCCACCGGCCACGGGCGACCGCGCGGCTTCAAGGCCGCGCAGAAAGTCTGGCGTGAGTGCGTCGGCGTCACCGGACAGCTCCAGGACACGCGCCGCGTAGCGGAGCACCTGTCGTGTCTCAATGCGATTCACATCATCGAAGAACCAGGCGCACGATGTGAACATGCGCATCGACGCGCGCTGCAGCTCCAGCAACTCATGCGCGCGCATATGGGTGGCGTGGTCAGCGCCCTCGGGCACGGCACTCACCACGAACGCGTCCAATGCCGCTCCATCCGATCCGACCACGGCGCCATAGGCGTCACGGACGCGCCACGGATCGGTGGCGAAGATCGCGCTGCCCTCGCGTGCGAAGACGACATCGCTCTCGCGCGCGAGCGACGTGAGCGCGGCGCGCAGGGGGGCGCGCCATTCCTGCGCTGGCGGCGTGTCCTGACCGATGCGACACCCGCAGTTGCTGCGCCAGCGTTCCACCCCGTGTGCGCAACTCCACGACGAGGGCGACACCAGTCGAGCCTCGAGTGAAGGCGGATGTGTCGCCACCATGGTCGCCGCGTTGGTGAGCTTGGCGTCGG
>JBEBIR010000623.1:0-2603 GCA_040080315.1 Gemmatimonas sp. | reverse complement strand
GCTCGATGAATGCGCGGTAGTGCACGGTCGCCTTCTCGGCCTCGCCCTTGGCCTCGTAGATCTGGCCGAGCCGCTCGTGGATGGCCGGCACGCGGACCGGATCCAACAATAGCACCGGCTTGGCATAGAACGGTGTGGCGAGGTAGCGCTCGAACATCAACGCGGCCGAATCCGCCTGCCCACCGGCGTCGAAGGCGCGCCCGAGGTTGAACACGAGACAGGGCGCGCACTCGTTCGCGGGCTTGCCGTCGTAGCCGATGTCACCCCGACGGAACTCGGCAAGCGCCTCCTGCCACTTGCCGTCGGCCAGCGCGACCTCGCCGAGCGTCGAGTGGAGGTCGGCCTCCTGGAAGCGCCGCAACGACGTATCGGTGACCTCGGCCTGGTAGCGGGTGACGAGCGCGCGAGCCTTCGCCGGGTTCCCGTTCCGCGCGAGCAGCGTGGCGAGCTGAAAGTACGGACGGTCGAGTATTGGGAGCTCCGCCCATCGCAGGTTTTCGATGATGGTATCGACACGCGCCGAGAATGCCGGGGTCGGACCGCGCACGGCGATTTCCGCGAGGGTCCCGTTGATCGAGAATCGCGCCGGCGCGCTGCCAGCAACCGCCGCTGGGTTGACAGCAGCCGCAGCGTACTCGCGTAGGCGCCCTCCGAGGACCAACACGACGGAGTGTCGGCGGCCGAAATCACGGTTAATCTCGCTCGACGACGTGCGCAGCGTGTCGGAGACGGCGCGCAACTCATCGAACTTTCCCTGGGCAAACAACAGCCAGCCGTTGCGGAGCGGTTGGAACGGATACTCGGGCAACACCTCCCGAATGGTCTTCAGGGTCCTGGCCACTCCCTCCAGGTCTCCCCGATTCAACTGCATGTCCACGACGTTGCCGAGCGCGATGCCGTTCCTGGGGCCCTTCGCCAGGGCCGCGACGTTCAGCGATTCGGCGCGGGCGTACTCGCGCTGGCTCCTCAGCACCTCGCCGAGGTTGATCATCACGGCACTGTCGCCTCGCGCCAGCATGCTCTCGTACATCGCGGCGGCCTTCGCGCGATCGCGACCGGGACCGAAGGAGTAGTACCGGGCGGAGACGAGATCGCGCTCGCGTTCTGGCAGGCGGTCGCGGTAACGAAACGCTTGCGTGAGCGCTGTATCGATCGCGGATGCTCGGCCGCCGTAGTTGCTGAGAAACGCGCCGAGCGCGCTCCAGGCGGAGGCGAACGTGGAGTCGATTGCGACCGCCTCGCGCGCGAGCTCGATGGCCTTGCGGTCACCGATAGTGTTCGCCCGCCCCGCCTCACTGTACTTCCGGAGCGCGTCGAGCGAACCGGTGGTCGCGCTGGCGAGCGCGGGCGTCGCGTTCACGTCGCGCAACGACTCACCAGCTTTGGCGCGCAGCGCCCGTGCCAGTCGGTCGGCGGCATCGATCAATCCGCGCGGGCCATCCCCCGACTCGCGGAACGACGCCAGCTCGATACCACTATCCGCGCGCACCAAACGGACGGAGACGATGTATCCCGTTCCCACGCCCGTGACGTCACCATCGATGAACGCCTTCACGCCCTCACGAACCGCAATCTCGCGCGCGAGCGCCGAGTCCATCCGCGCGGTAGGCGGGCGTTGCATGCGTGCCATTGCGGCGACCACGGTACTCGGCGGCACCAACGCGAACGCCGACGACCCGGAAAGCCCCGCGCGCACCGCGTCACTGACCACGCGACCGAGCGCCGAGTCGACGCCGGTGGTCCGGAAGTCCGTGAACAAAATCGGCTCGTTGCGCGCGAGCTTGCCGGCCGCGCGCCACGAGCCGAACGGCCCGATGCCCGACGCGCGGAGTCCCATGAATGTCGCAATCATCACCACGAACACGCCGAGCGCGTACGCGCCGCCGCGAGCGGTGCGATACCAGCTCACTTTCGGCGCCGACTTGAGCGCCATCGTCGCCATCATCCCGTGCGCCTGCGTGTTCGGCGTTCCGCCGGGCGTGAAGGTCGGCGTCGCCAAGACCGCGCGACGCGCCACGCGCTGCACATAGCCGGTCCAGAGCACGATCGGCAGGCCGATCGCCATGACAATCAGCGCACCCGGGTAGACCCACTCGGGGAGACCGATCCCAACGATCGCCGCCTTGGCGAGCACTGCAACGACGACGAACGCGCCGATGTAGATCGCCAGCGCTTTGCGGAACATCCCCGCGCCGCCGAGAAGCACCGAGGGCATCGCTTGCATGCCGCTGCTGCTGCCGACCGCCTCGAGCGCGCGCGCGATCTCGCCGGCCTGTTGCGGACGGTCGCTTGGATCCTTCGCCAAGCACTGCATCACGCTGGCCGCCAGCGCGGCCGGCAGGTCGGGGCGCAGCTCGGTGATCGGTCGCGGCGCCTCACTCATGTGCGCGGCCAGCATACGCGGCGCGGTGCGATCGGCGAAGACGTGCCGCCCCGTCAGCAGCTCATAGGCCATCGCGCCGAGCGCGTAAATATCCGCGCGATGGTCGATCGTTGGATCGCCAGCGGCCTGCTCGGGTGCCATGTAGGCCGGCGTGCCGATGGATGTGCCGATCTGGGGGAGCGTGGCGTCGCCGCTCGCCGTGCGAGACGCGCTGATGGCC
>JBEBIR010000622.1:0-2607 GCA_040080315.1 Gemmatimonas sp. | reverse complement strand
GCACCATTGCAGTGCCGACGTCGTGGGGCGTGTTTGCCGATGTGTACTGCGCCGGGAAAGAGGACACCTTTACGTTCCTGTTTGGCGTGCTCGACGAAGTCATGGATCTCTTTCCCTCTCCCGTCATTCACATTGGCGGTGACGAGGTACCCAAGGAGCGGTGGAAAAGCTGTGCGTCATGCCAGGCGGTGATGACCCGCGAAGGTCTGGCGAACGAGGAGGAGCTGCAAAGCTGGTTCATGCGCCGCATCGCGCTGCACGTCGCGAAGCGAGGACGCCGCGTGATGGGGTGGGACGAAGTGCTGGATGGACCGTACGTGGCCGGCGGCATGGTGCAGTCGTGGCGTGATTCGTCGTTCACGCGCAGGGCGGCGCAGCGCGGCTTTGACGTGGTGGCGTCGCCCAGCGACTTCACGTACCTCAACCGATCGGCAGCCGATTTGACGCTTGCTGGCGTATACCAATTCGAACCGGTGCCGGCTGGACTGAGTGCCGAACAGGCACCCCGCGTGAAGGGTGGCGAGGTGCCATTGTGGAGCGAGCATATTGTATCCGGCGCGAATCTCGAGCTGATGGTGCTGCCTCGATTGCTGGCCTTTGCCGAGATCATGTGGAGTGCGGCGCCACGCGATCTGACTGACGTGAAGCGAAGACTCGACGCATATCACCTGAGCGCGTTGGCGGCTTCCGGGTACGCGGTTGGGCCGGGCGATCGCGCACTGGCACGTCTCGCGGTGCGATACGATTCGGTCACTCGGCGCCCGTCGTTGGCACTTGGGGCATTGGCCGACGGTCTGGTGGTGCGTGGCACGACCGATGGCAGTCGACCAACGCCCACCTCACCGCGATTCGTTGACAGTGCGCCATTGCGCGCGCCGAGTGTCGTGCGATTGCAGCCGTTCTGGAAAGGCAGTGCGGTGCTTGAAGAGCGGCGTGTCGCACTGGCTCGGCACGCCGCGGTTGGAGCTCGCGTGCGCACCACACCGGCGGTGGACGACCGCTATCCAGGCACCGGACCGTTTGGTCTTGTCGACGGACTACTGGGGAGCAGTGATCACGGCGACGGGCTGTGGCAAGGCTGGTGGGTGCCGGACGTCGAGATCACGCTCGAACTGTCGACTACGATCCAGGTCGCACGAGTGGACGTGAACTTTCTGCAGAACGCGCGGTCGTGGATTCTGCTGCCGACCACGGTGACGTTCTCGTTCTCGGCCGACGGTGTTTTGTGGAGTGACGCGCAGAGTGTAGGCCACAGCGTGCCTGTTGATCGCGAAGGAGCTATCCGACAGCCCTTTGAGGTTAGAGTGGCGTCCGCTGCGCGGGTGCGCTTCGTGCGGGTGGTGGCGCGTGGCGCAGGGCCGCTGCCGGTAGGGCATCCGGGTGCGGGGCAAGCGGCGTGGATCTTCGCGGATGAAGTTCGGGTGACGGCGCGCGAGCAATAGAGCGGCCGTCCCGCTACAAACTGTATCAACCATGAAGGACACGAAGGTCGCAAAGTGGACAACAGATTGAACCGCCGAGTTCGCAGAGTTCGCTGAGTACCGCGACCAATACACGCGGTGGCAACGGCAGCGCCCGCTTGCGGCGAGATCATCGAAGCAAGTTGATTCTTGGCCAGAATCGAGGTCCATTCCTGTTGGCTGAAACTGTTATCGAACGGAGTTTGAAATGCTTGCTCGGTTTGTCATGGCCCTTGCTCTGATCACTGCGGCATGGCACGACGCTGAGGCGCAGTGGGGACAGCTCCCTAGCGGAGAGTGGGGACTCACCTTTGACTATGCCGTTACGGGCACATTCATCTGTCCGATCGCCATGTATGTTCCCGGCGCCGTGTGCACCACAGCCGCGAACACAATCCGGTTTACCACGGGCGCGTCGTGGGGCGAAATGCGCTTTGATGGGCAGGTAAGCCGGGTTACCGCTTCCGCCATTTCCACGCTGGTCACCATCGGACAGATCAGCACTTCAACAGGGGGCATGAGCCCGTTCGCTTGGCCGAAGCCCATTCCTCAAATTCCGCTGTTCCTGATGACGCTTCGCATCAACGGAGCCGGCAATGGTGCTCCGCGCGGCTGGATTCGGTCGTCGGACAGTTCGCTTCAGCCGGCGTGCCCAGAAGGGTGCGTGGACTTCTCGTTCGTCGATTTGAGCGGTCAAAATACAACCCCGCCTCTGCCGCACCTTAGCGGCTTTCCGCTATTCAACAACATCTCAATGTCGAGTGTTGATTTCTACAACTCCCCAACGACGCTCGTAACATCTGAAGTGGGACTGGTTCCCGAGCCGTCGACATACGCGTTGATGGCATTCGGACTCGGCGTTCTAGGGGTAGTGGCTCGCCGACGCCCTCAAACCTAGTGTAGGGCGTCCAACGCTTCTTCACATTAGGCGATCGAGTCGCATCGGCAGAGATCGATGATCCTCGACCGAAAACAACTCGTTATCGCGGAGCAGCACCAACGCATCATACGATACCCGCCGACATGCCGGGCTCACATCGTGGCGCGTTTCACTCCTGCAGCGAATACCCGGCCACGACGAAGTCCTGATCAAACGCAAACACACTGCCAATGCGCTCCCGCGCCATCAACTCGCACGTCACGGCGT
>JBEBIR010000621.1:0-2608 GCA_040080315.1 Gemmatimonas sp. | reverse complement strand
TGGAAAACCAATGGTCAGAATAGCCCGGGATACCGAGTGAGATCTTGTTCGGCGGGACGCCCAGTTTGAGTACGTACTCCAGTGACGCCTTGATCCAGGGATATCCGCCAACGGGTCCTGGTGTTGAACCACCGGTGTGTTGCGCATACGTCATGTACGACAGGAAGTCGAGCGTGTCGGCCAGCGCCTTGTAGTCGTACACGCCGCGCCAGTTGTCGTAGATCCACTGGTGATAGGCACTAGGGCCGCGATCATCACTGGTGCGCGGAACCACGGCGGCCGACACCGTGCAGCCCGCGCGATGGATCGAGTCGACCGACTCGCGTACGAATGATGTGAACAGGTCGCGATCGGTGACGTGCACGTTCTCGACGTCGAACTGAATGCCGTCGAGCCGGAGATCTCGACACAGCGCCGCCATGCTGCGAATCGCGCGCAACCTCGGCCCGGGCACGGTGAGCAGCCGATGCATCATGGGCTGATCGAAACCGGGGTTCATCACCAGCGGCACCAACTTCACCCGGTTGGCGCGGGCCACGCGCACCACCTCGGGATCGAGCGCGCCATGAATCCCGCCCTCGGCGTCGAACGCGAACACCTGCGGCGAGACGATCGAAATGCGCTTGGCATGGGCGGTGAAGATCGCCGTGCTGGCCGCACCATTTCGCGAATACCAGAGGGCTTCCACCGGCTGCGCGACCGCCGGCGCGGCCGCCAGCGCGCTCAGCAGGGCCACCGTCCGTGCACTTCCCCAGAGGTCGCGACGTCCCACGGGATCAACTTGACATATCAGCATATGCGTGTTTAGTTATATGGGTACATACTGATTCTATTCAAGGAGCGCCTCGTGATTCAACGCCGTGCCCGGCTCGCGCTTGCGAGCGTGTTGTTCATAGTCTATCCCGCATCTCTCCTGCGCGCGCAGGCCGCCGGGCCTTTGTCGCTCGGCGACGCGATCCGTGAGGCCGACCGTCACGCCTTTGCCAATCGTATCGCGAGCGCCGGCAACACCGCCGACCGAGCCCGGGCGCGACTCCCGCTCAAGGGCATTCTGCCGTCGGCGCGCATCGAAACTGGTATTGTCCGCACCACCGACCCTATTGGGGCCTTCGGCACGACGCTCCGCCAGCGTCTCGTCACACCAGCCGCGTTCGACCCGGCTCGTCTGAACAATCCAACGGCCGTCACCAACGTGCAGGGCGGGCTCGTGGTGGAGCTGCCACTGCTGAATGGAGACGCGTGGACCGGGTGGCGCGCCGCACGCGCGGCGTCAGACGCGTCGAGCGCCGCCAGTGAATGGACGGCACTCACGACTCGAACGAACGTCGTGCGCGCCTACTACGGCGCGATCCTGGCGGCCGAGAAGAGTGCCATGCTCGAACAGGCACAGCGTGCCGCGCAGTCGGCAGTGCTTCAGGTGCAAGCTATGGTAAACCAGGGACTGGTCACCAAGGCCGATGCGCTGCAGGCCAGTGTGCGTGCGTCCGACGTGACCGCGCAGTTGCTGTCGGCGCGAAGCGACGCCGTCAGTGCCGCGCAGCAGGTTGGTCTGCTGCTTGGACGCACCGATGGCTCGGTGGTTCCCCTGCCGCTGCACCTTCCGTCCGACGGACCGGTTCGCGCACTGGCTGAACGCGATACTCAGGTCGCGGCGAGTGCATCGGTCGCCCGAACGCAATCAGGATCCCGCGCCGATGTCCGCTCCGCCACCGCCGGTGTGCGCGCAGCCAGCGCCGATCGACTGCGGGCCGGCAGCACGCTGTTGCCGCGCATCAACAGCTTCGCCCGTTACGATTGGAACAACCCGACGGCCTTCTATAGTGGACGCAAGAACTGGACAGTCGGGGTGATGGCATCCTGGTCCCTCTTTGGTGGGGGGAGTGAGCTGGCCGATCTGGCGGGCGCCACCGCGCGCGAAGCGAGTGCCACTGCCGGGCTCGAGGCCGGCATCGCGCAGGCACAGCTTGATGCGGATGTGGCCCGCCGTGCGGTCACCGTCGCCATGCAACGTCTCGACCTTGCCAACAGTGCTGCCGAACAGAGTCGCGAAGCACACCGACTCGTAGACAAGCGCTACGCCGGTGGCCTCGCCACCATCGCCGAGTTGCTTGGCGCAGAATCGCTGGCCACTGGCGCAGCGCTGGCGCATGCCGCGGCGCGATTTGTCCTGATTGATGCTATCGCCACTCACCGTCGAGCCATCGGTGCCGATCCGGCCGAACTCGCCCTACTGGACGCTGCCCGATGAACCGTATTACCGCACGTCGACTCCCGTTCGCGGTCGTCGCGATGGCCCTTGGTGCGCTCACCCTGAGCGCTTGTGGCGATGACACGCCAGCCGATTCCGCCGCTTCCGCGTCAGCGGCGCCCGTGTCAGTGGCGCCCGTGTCAGTGGCGCCCGCGCGGATGGAAGGCACGGTACTCCGCGTGCAGGACACCGTCATCGCCGCCACCTTCGACGCGTCTGGTGTCGCGGAACCCGCGCAGCAGGCGACGCTGAGTACGAAGCTCATGGGTACCGTGAACGCCGTGCTCGTGCGCGAAGGCGAGACCGTTCGCGCTGGTCAACCACTCATTCGCATCGATGCGCGCGATCTGGTGGCCAAAG
>JBEBIR010000620.1:0-2611 GCA_040080315.1 Gemmatimonas sp. | reverse complement strand
GCGCTCCGACTGCTGCTGACCGGCGAGTTGATTAGCGCGGCGGAGGCGTTTCGGTTGGGCCTGGTCGATCAGGTGGTTGCGCCCGAGCTGCTCATCGAAACCGCGACAGCCTTGCTGCGTGCCATGCTGGCGAACGCGCCCTTGGCCCTCGCCGCGTGCATCGAAGCCGTGAATCGGGGTGCCGCGTTGCCAATCGACGACGCCTGCGTGCTCGAGTCGGACCAGTTCGGATTGCTGTCGAGCACCAGCGACAAGCAGGAAGGCATGCGGGCGTTCCTTGAAAAGCGCGCGCCCGTCTTCACCGGTCACTGAGTTTTCGCATCGCACGTCACCTGTCATGCTGACGCGTCTCGTTGCGCGCGACTTCCGCAACTTTTCAGAACTCGATGTCGCGGTGCCGCCGCGCGGCCTCGTGATTGTGGGCGAGAACGGGCACGGCAAGACCAACCTGCTGGAAGCGGCGGCCTATCTGTCGTTGCTGCGTTCCATGCGCGCGACGCGTGATATCGACATGATTCGCTTCGGCGCGTCAGCGCTGCATGTACGTGCCGAGCTCACCCCGCCGGCAGCGGCACGCAACGTGAGCGTGGGATACGAGCGCGCGACGCGCCGGAAGAAAGCCACGCTCGACGGTGTCGAGCAACCGCGCCTCACCGCAGCGTTGGGTGCACTGCCGTCGGTGGGATTCTCTCCGGCCGACGTGTCGCTGGTGGCCGGCAGTCCGGGCGAGCGTCGTCGATATCTCGATGTGGCGTTAGCGTTGTCTTCGCGCGCCTATCTGTCCGCGCTACAGCAGTATCGGGCCGCATTGCTGCGTCGCAACACCGTGTTGCGTCAGGCACAACGCGACGGCGGCACCGGCGCGCGCGCGCATGGGTTCAGCGAACAGGTCAGCGTGTGGGAACCGGTGCTGGCCGAACAGGGGGCGCTGGTAACGGCCATGCGTCAGCGGTTCGTGCACGGACACGCCGAGCGCTTTTCGCAGCTGGCGACGGCCATCGGTGAACGATTGCCCGTGACCATGCGCTACACCGTGTCAAGCGCCGGCGGCACGGCCTCAACGATTCACGAGGCCGATGGACAACCACTCGAAAGCGTCGCTGCGACCTATCGCGAACTGTTCACGCGGGCACTGATCCAACAGCGACCGCAGGAAATGCGCCGTGGCATGACGCTGGTGGGGCCGCATCGTGACGAGATGGCCCTGTTGTTGGGCGGTCGCGAGCTGCGCACCTTCGGGTCGGCGGGGCAACAGCGAAGCACCGCGATTGCGTTGCGCCTGCTGGAACTCGCCACATTGCGCGACGCCATCGGCGGCACGCCGCTGCTGTTGCTTGATGACCCATTCGCGGAGTTGGATCTGGGGCGCGCGCGCCGAGTGCTGACGCTGCTCGAAGACACCGGCGTTGATCAGGTGTTGCTGGCCGTCCCGCGTGTCGAAGACATACCAGCCGCGTTCACTCGTCTCGAACGGCGCACCATGTGCGAGGGCGTGCTGTCATGACCGAAGGCAAGAAGCGCGCACCCGCGGCGCTGAGTGACGTGCTGGCGTCGGTGTTGCAGCATGCCGGTCTTACCGATCGCGTGGCCCAGGCTGGTGTGATCCCGGAGTGGCCCCGATTGGTTGGCGGACAGATCGCATCAGTGACTGAGCCCATTGGACTGCAGCAGGACGGTACGCTGATTGTGATGGTGACGACCCATGCCTGGATGCAGGAATTGACGTTGCTCGAGCCTGAGTTGCTGAAGTCGCTGAACCGCGATACGACACGCCCGCCGGTGACAAGACTGCGCTGGATTCCGCGGCGGATGTAGGGTCTATGTAAACTGTTGTGAAATAACGACTTGCAATTGATACTCGGTATTGCTTGCGGGGCTGATTTTGGGTATATTGAGGGGTTGTGATTGCGACGCAGTTTCGGGGGTCCCCGACTGCGAGTTCCTCTCGGTTTCTTCGCACGATTTCCCCGCCCATGGCCACTCAGGACGCCAACAACACCCCGCAGCCCGTCAACGGTTACGACGCCGATAGCATCACCGCGCTCAAAGGACTTGAGGCGGTACGCATGCGCCCCGGCATGTACATCGGGTCGACGTCGGCGCGCGGTTTGCACCACCTCGTCTACGAGGTCGTCGATAACTCCATCGATGAAGCACTGGCGGGTTTTGCCACGCGCATCAGCGTCACCATCCATCTCGATGACTCCATCACCGTCGAGGACGATGGTCGCGGCATTCCCGTGGGGATCAACAAGGCCGAAGGGATGCCCGGTGTCGAGATGGCGATGACCATGCTGCACGCCGGTGGCAAGTTCGACAAGAACTCGTACAAGGTGTCCGGCGGTTTGCACGGCGTGGGTGTGTCGGTGGTCAACGCGCTGTCGCTTGAACTCAAGGTGTGGGTCAAGGCCGACGGCAAGCTGCACTACATGGACTTCAGGCGCGGCATCACCAACACCAAGCTCAAGCAGCTCGGCACGGTGGGCGCGAAAGAGACCGGCACGAAAGTCTGGTTCAAGCCCGACGCGGAAATTTTTTCGGAGACAACCCGCTACGAGTGGGCCACACTGGCCAGTCGCCTGCGGGAGTTGTCGTTCCTCAACAAGGGCAT
>JBEBIR010000064.1:0-11463 GCA_040080315.1 Gemmatimonas sp. | reverse complement strand
CCCTGTGGGCGCGGCGCAGAGCGCAATCACGAGTGGAACGAGAGCGAGGCGGTTGGCATTGATCATGAAAAGTCCGGTGATGGTCGGAGAATTCGACACCTTCTGACCACCGTGGCGTTTACCGCGGTCGCGGGAGCCTTAGCTGGGTTCGAGGAGATCTTCGCCGAAGGCTTGATCCGACGCGCACCAGCACCGACGCTCTAGTTCGAACGAGCAATAGCGGCGACCACTGCATGTGATCCATCATCAAGGTTCATGCAGTTCAACCCCAGGACTTTTCCAATGCTTGAAGACAATGTAGCCAGCGCGGATGCCCGTGAAGCCGCACGACTCGAGGCGATGAAGGCCGAGGTGGGTCGCGAGGTGCGCGCGGAGATCGGTGCTCAGGCCGTGGGGTCGTCCACGACTGATCGAGCACGCGTCTCGGAAGTGGCCGCAGACATGCGGCGGTCGGCCCTCGACGAGACCGTGCACACCGAGCGCAAGATTGGCCAGGCGAGAACCGCCGCCCGTGGCTCGCAGTTCCTCGACTACGCGTTCTACCTCCTCTACACGTTACTCGGCGTACGACTCGTGCTCGCGCTCATCGCTGCCAACTCTGGAAACGGCTTTGTGCAGTTCATCTCGACCATCACCAATCCGTTCTACGCGCCGTTCCGCGGCATCGTGTCCAGTCCGACCACGGAGGGTGGCAACACCCTGGCGTTTCCGATCGTGATCGCGATGGTTGTCTACGCCATCTTGCGCATCGCCATCAATGGCCTGTTGCGCATGGTCGGCAGTCGCAAGACGTCAGTGTAGGGCGAACGGAGTTACGGGAGTGCTTTGGTTCGCGGTGGCCTTACCGCTCCCGCCGTCGACCTCGTCGCCGATCCTCGCCGCCCTCGCCGCCCTCGCCGTCCTCACGTCCCTCCTTGCGGCCGCCGGCATGGCACTCAAGGCAATCGTCGAGATTCTGCGTCCGGACTTCTCCGCGATGTTCAGCGATGACGCGCGCGCGGCTGTGCTCGTGACAGCCGTAGCAGGTGTACGACTTGTAGTTCTTCGAGTCCAGATGGCAGGTCTTGCAGGCGCTGCGCCCGCTCTCACCGTGATCGATCGGGAATACGTCGTGATCGAAAGTCGCGCCCTCCCAACTCGTGGTCGTGTGGCATGAAGCGCAGTCAGGGCCGAGACTGCCTTTGTGCTTGTCGTCCGCTGTGTGGCAGGACGCGCAATCGGCAGACGCGTTGGCGTACCCGGACAGCGCCTTCACTCCGGTGTGACACGCGGCACAGGCCGTCGATTGGTGCGCGCCGGTGAGCGGATAAGCGGTGCTGTCATGCGAAAAGCGCCCGCGCGAGAACCGGTCGCGGCCGTCGTGGCATGACTGGCAGTCGGCACCCCATTCGGCAACGTGCGTTCGTGTGAATGATGCCTGATACTCGCGATGACACGATTCGCAGCCGGCCGCCTCGAACTTGAAGGACGAGCTCGAATGGCAGCTTTCACAGGTGAAGGGCTGACCGGAGTCAAGTTTCTGGTGCGCGTCGAGCGCAAAGCCGAGTCGGCCGTGCGCCGTGGTGAAGCCAGCCATGCTCGTCAGCGAGGCGAACGCACCATGATGCTCGGTATGGCAGCTCGTGCATCGGCGCGCGTTGGCGATTGCCCCGTGCAGCGTCGTGGTGTCGGTGAATTCCTTGCGCACATCAGCATGACATTCCAGGCAGCGCACCCCCATCGGGCGCGCACTACCGGGCGGCGCATGGCAGGCCCCGCACTGTTTCGACAGCTCACGGTGTGACTGCACATCTCCCAAGCGTGCCGGCGTGCTGTCGGCGGCGTGCAGCGTGCCGGGCGAGAAGATCGCGCCACCGCTGGCGCCATACGCCGCCGCAACGCATACGACGGCAATGACGGCGACGGTGACACTGATGCGGGAAAGCAGCGGTCCGAACATGAGACGGGCTACCGAGAAAACGTGGCGTAGTACAGCGTTGCGGCCACATGCGCGACGGCCAGCACCCACATCGCCGCGCTGACGGGTATGTGCAACAGCCACCAGATACTGAGCACGCGGCGCAGCGCTACCCCGCCGCCGTGCTGACGCCACTGCGTGCGCAGCGCCTCCTGCTCGTGCTTCACGGAGATGATCTCCATCCGCAGCGTCTGTCGTTGCGTCGCGTCGACGTCACCGTCACGTACCCTGTCCGCCTCCTGTGTTTCAAGTCGGGCGAGCTCGGCATCGAGCATCGCGGAGCGTATCGGGTCGGCCAGTTCGATCCGTGCGGGAACGGCCGAGATCACCGCCCGCCCGACGACACCGCTGGCCACTACCAGCACCATCAGCAGCGTCAGCACGCCGGCCAGTCCACTAAACGCGAGGCCGGAGTGAAGGACCACGAGATACGGTCCAACGATACCGGCGATGATGTGCGTGCGCATGGCGGTGCGCATGGCCGCGCCGCCTGGCGCGGGTCGGCGCTTTCGCCAGGTATAACCAAACCCGGCCCAGAGCATGAGCAGGATGCCGACCGTGCCCATCAGATGGCCGGGCAGCGCGCTGGCCCAGTGCGCACTCCCGTCGCGCCACAGCACGAAGGCCGTTGTCGCAAGAATCGCGGAGGTCAGGCCGCTGATGGCGTCAGCCGTGATGCGCCGCATGGTCCGTGACGTGTGTTTCGCAGAAGGCCAAGAACAGGTCCATGGCATCATCCGGCGACGCTTCCAACGCCGGACGCAACGCGGCAATGTCCACCTCTTCACCGATCAAGTGCGCCAAGGGCTGCGACATGCGTTGGTCGCCCATGACCACAGCGCCGACGATGGCGCGGCCACTCACCACGACGCGCAACCGATTTCCCATTCGCGATCCGCCGACGCTCCACGCGCCATCGTCTGTAGTCCAGCGTTCACTCTGGCCGCGGGTGAGCGTGAGTAGGTCGGGATCGTCCGCGGCGCCAACGGCCCCCACGATGGTGGTAGTGATGCCGGCAACGCGCGTGACATTCATGGGCGTCCGCTTGCGCAGCGCGACGCGCACGCCGGCCATGTTCAGTCCGGCGATGCGACCCTGCTGCAGGGCGCTGGCCCAGAGTGTGTCCAGCAGGGCGCGTTGCGTGACCGGGTCATGCACTTGCGCGACATCACCGGCGGCGAAGATGTCCGGCGCGCTGGTCTCCAGGTACTCGTTGGTCAGGATGCCACGATCCGTTGCGAGGCCAGCCGCCCTTGCGAGCTCGATGCGCGGCATGACGCCCACGGCGACGCCAAGGATGTCGCACGCAATGTGTCGGCCGGTCGAGGTGCGCACGCCCGTGAGCACGCCGTCAAGGCCGATCGCTTCGAGAATCGCCGTGCGCCGATGCAGGAGGATCCCCTGCGCGAGCAGGCGCGCCTCGACAATTGCCGACTCCACGGCGTCGAGCACTTTCGACCAGTACCGTTCGCCGCGCATCAGGTAGTGCGTGGAGAGCCCTCTAGCGTACAGCCCATCCACCAGCTCGAGCGCCGTGCTTCCGCCGCCGATCACCACCGCCGCGCGGGCGTTTCGCGTGCGCTCGACGAGATCGTTCGCGTCGCCGAGGTTGTCCAGCCGCACGACGCCATCCAGCGTCGCGCCTGGAAAGTCGGCTGGCAGTGAGACCGCACCGGTGGCAAGCAACAGGCGATCGTATTCGATCCGTACTCCCGAGTCGAGCTGCACGAAGCGGCCTTCAGTGTCGAGGCGCGTCACGGGCCGATCCATCCGCTTCACGTCGAGGGCCTCCAGCTCGGCCTCGGTGCGCAGGGCAAGCTGCGACCCCGGAATCTCGTCGGTCAGCAGGTACGCCAAGCCCGGCCGCGAGTAGAACGGTGTTGCCTCAGGTCCGATCATCGTGATGCGCGTGCGCGCATCGGCGCGGCGAATCGACTCGGCTGCGCTCAGTGCCGCGATGCCGGTGCCGACAATGACGTGGTGCATCATGGCGCGCGGTCCAGCAGATGGAAGCTCAGCACGCCGCGCGGGCAACGCGTGACGCAACTGCCGCAGAGGAGGCAGCGTCGATCCGTGACGGCCGAACCTTCTCGCGCGACTGCCCGCACGTCGATCGCGCTCGGGCAGTTGTGAGAACAGATGCCGCACTGCACGCAGCGTCCCGGCTCGGCGACCACAATGCCACCGGCCAGCAGCACCACGCGATCGACGTCGGCGGGGAGCGTGGACGCCGAGGTGAGTTTGGTGCGGGTGAAGCGTGCGCGCAGTGACATGCTACCTCCGATGAACTGAGCGAAGGATAGTCCCCCCCGGATGAACTCATGATGAACGATCTTGCGACTGCGATGGTCGAGGTGATCCACCCCACTGCTCCCGGCGCGCTTGCGCTTCGGAAACCCCTCGCGTACCGTGGCGCACGGCGCGCAGGGCGCCGCCAGTCCGCGGAAAGGGCCGAGTCCACCTGACGAGCACGAAGTGACGACCGGTTCTTTACGAACCTCCTTCGCCCGTCGCTAGCGGACATCGGGCATATCCAAGGAGGTTGTCTGTGTCCGATCGTCAGCTTCCCGTGCATCCCAACCTGCGTCAGCTCCGACGTCAGGCCAAAGATCTCCTTCGCGCGATTCATCGGCGTGAACCCGATGCCGTCGCCGAGCTGGCCAAACACCACCCAGCGCAGCCCGAGCCAGAGGTCGCAACGCTGGTCGATGCGCAACTCGCATTGGCGCGAAGCTATGGCATCGCCAGTTGGCCGAGGCTCGTGCTCGCGTGTGAAGTCACGGACGCCATCTGCCATGATCGCGTGAAGGAACTCCGCGCTTTGATCGAGCGGCATCCCGCGCTGATCACCGAATCCGCGCGCGGTACCGCGACGTGCAATTGGGGTCCGCCGATGTCCTACGCCGCGAACCTCGGGCGCACCACGATCATCGCCATGTTGCGCGAGCTCGGCGCAACAGACCTCGATCATGCATTCGATCGCGCGTGTCTGCAGGGCGAGCTTGATGCGGCGCGGCAACTCCATGCACTCGGCGCGCGCCCCGGCGCCAAGGCGTTGCTTGGTCCGGCCGAAACGCTTAACCCCGACGGGATGGGGTTTCTGCTTGAGATGGGAGCTCCGGTTGGCCTCGCACCTGTCGCCATGCTCCTCGATGGGTATAGCCGCAACCCGAAGGGCAAGCACGCCTGCCTGGAGCTCTTGGTGCAGAAGGGCATCGTGCTGCCTGATACCGCGCCCATGGCCGTTCATCGAGGACGTCTCGATCTCCTCGAAGCACTCGTGCGCATTGATTCAGGCCTGCTCTCGCAGACGTTCTCGCTCGAGGAGATCTATCCGCGAGCGCTGGGCTGCCATGTCGAGTCCATCCATGCGACGCCGCTTGCCGGTTCGACGCTCCTCCACCAATGCGTCGACTTCGATGAGATGGAAATTGCCCGGTGGTTGCTCGCGCAGGGGATGCCACCCGACATCCGCGCCGAGATTGACGCGGATGGTTTCGGGGGGCACACGCCACTGTTTGGCTGCGTGGTCGCGCAGTCACTTCGCATGCGCGGAAGCGACGACTGGGCCCAACTGCTTCTCGAGCACGGCGCCGACCCGAACGTCCGCGTGTCACTGCGGAAGCGGTTGCTGTACATTGGCGATGAACTGATGCACGAATACCGCGATGTCACACCGCTTTCGTGGGGCGAGCGCTTTCACGAGCAAGGGTTTGTGAGCCGCAAGGCGATGAGGCTCATTGCGCAGGGAGGAGGCGTGGCGTGACTTGTGCGATCGCGGACATCACTGCGCTTCGCACCGCTCACGACTTGGCTTTCCGCTGCTATCCGCCAACTTTGCAAGGTCGCCAAGCCGCACGATGAACGTGTGATCCGCTGCACGGTACGTCGCTGACACCTTGAGCGAGCACGTCTGCGTCACACCGTTTTTCGACCATTCGAACCGAAAGTAATTGGCTGGAATCTCCCCTTCGGCACGCGTTACCAGGCCTGCTTGTGGCGCCGGATCATCAAAACGCCAATTTCGCAAAGCGGTGGGAGCTCCACTCGGAACGGAATAGTTGAAGCGCCACGGCTGGAACTGGCGCCGACCTGTGCTGCGGCCACTTGCGGCCTCTCTCGCTTCAAGAATCGTTACTGCGTAGAGCGCCGAGTTTGAGGCGTGGAGCTCGACACCGATCTGCTCGATCGAAATCAGGGCGCGCGCCGATGACGCGGTCGCCGAAAGTGTCAGCAGTGCCGTGACCACAAGTGCAGCTGCGAATCCACGCGCGAGTTGAGTGCGAACACGCATACTGACTCCGGCGATACACGCCGCTACCGCAATGAGAAGTGACGGCGTAGCGGAGTGCGGCCGTCTGTATTTCTCACGGCGCTTTTTGGGCGCACACCTGGACATTGTCAGTGGGTGCCTTCCTCACTCATTGCCGGCCGCGACCTTGACGAATTCCGTGCCGCCGTCGATGCTAGCCTCAGTGTTTACACGCATCTTTGCCGTCCCGCTTCTGAGAGATCGCCCATGAGTCGTACGCTGTGGACGGCCATCACACTCGCCTGCTGCACGTCTTCGTCACTCTTGGCGCAGGCGTCGAACCCCGGATCAACGAGCGCGACGCAACCAAGCTCAACGGTCAACATCTGGCCGGCGCGCAGCGTTTCGGTCCCAGCCGATCCGCAGGCGAAGTTGATTCGCATTGGCATTTGGGACAGCGGCATGGATACGACCCTGTTTGCCGGCCGGCTGGCGCGTGACGCGCGTGGCAGAATCCTGCTGCGCGGCTACGACCCGTTCAAGCAGCGGCAGGATACCCCGATGGAACTGCTGCCGGCGGAATTGCTCACGCGGCGCGACGAGTTGAATGCGACGCTGATGGCGCTTGATGATCTCGATACGTTCGTAGACAGTCCCGCGGCGCGCGACGTGAAGACACGAATGGCGGCCATGACGCCGGCCGAACTGAAGCGTGCGGAGGACGAGGTTGGCCATTGGAGCAGTTATGGGCATGGCACGTCCGTCGCCGATGTCGCACTGGTGAATCACGGTCAGGCCGAGATTGTCATTGCGCGGATGGAGTGGTGGCACGGTGATCCACCGGTGCCATGCTGGAATCGCGACCTCGCCAAGCGCGAAGCGGAGTCCATCAAGGATCAGCTCAGCTTTTTGGTGCAGAGCGGCTCGCGGGTGGTGAACATGTCGTGGGGCCGCTATGAACGTAGCTATGTGCGGAATCTCGAGCAGTGTGCCCCAGGGATGCCTGCTGAAGAGCGTGCTGCCATCGCGCGATACTCGGTGGACACCGTTCGCGCAGTCCTGCGCGCCGGCATGCTCGCCTCGCCGCAGGTGTTGTTTGTCGGCGCCGCCGGCAATGCGGGACAGGCCGTCGCGAACGCCAACCCGGCCACGCGCCTCGACCTGCCGAACTTCGTGCTGGTGGGAGCGGTGAACGACGCGGGCAATCTTCCCGCGTTCACCAACTTTGGCCCGGAGGTCACGCTGTTTGCGCACGGCTGGAGAATTCCGGCTCGATTACCTGGCGGCGTGCAGGGTTTCGCGACGGGAACGTCAATCGCCGCGCCGATGGTCTCAAACACCGCTGCGAAGATGCTCGCCGCGAACCCGCGGTTGAGCGGGGCCGACATGCGACGGTTGCTGGTGGCCACGGCCGATACAAACGCAAAGGGGTTGAAGTTGATGCATTCGGCACGTGCTGTTGCCGCGGCGCGCGTCGAGAGGAAGTAGGGCACTCATGCGCAACGAAATTCGCCAGGTGCTCCAGTCGTCACTCGGCGATGCCTACACTCTCGGACGCGAGCTGGGCGGCGGCGGCATGTCACGCGTATTCATCGCGCGCGACGAGCAGCTTGGTCGGGAAGTGGTGGTGAAGGTTCTCAAGCCGGAGCTCGCGGCGGGCCTGAGCGTCGAACGATTCACACGCGAGATCAAGCTTGCGGCCGCCCTGCAGGAGCCGCACATCGTGCCGGTGCACAGCGCCGGTACGACGGGCGACGGCTTGCCGTGGTACACCATGCCATTCGTGGCCGGCGAGTCTCTCCGTGCGCGACTCCAGCGCGGCCCGGTACCGGTGACCGAGTCGCTGGCCATCCTGCACGACATCGCGAGCGCGCTCGCGTACGCACACGAACGCCGCATCGTGCATCGCGACATCAAGCCGGAGAACGTGCTGCTGTCGTCCGGCACCGCCGTCGTTACGGACTTCGGCATCGCCAAGGCGCTGTCGCTATCGACGACGCGCGCGACCACCGGTGCGCTGACGGTCGAGGGCACGTCAATCGGTACACCGGCGTACATGGCACCGGAGCAGGCAGTCGGCGACCCGAACGCTGATGCGCGTGCTGACGTCTATGCGTGGGGAATGGTGGCGTACGAGATGCTCGCCGGACGACACCCGTTCGCGGACCGCACGACACCGCAACAGCAGATCGCGGCGCAGATCGTCGAGACGCCCGTCGCGATCGGTGAGATCCGCGATGGGATCCCGGGTCCCCTCGGTTCGCTCATCGCGCAGTGCCTGGCAAAGGACCCCGAAGCGCGACCCGATTCGGGCGCGAAGTTGTTGCAGTTGCTGGACAGCATGGATACGAGGCCAGGCAATGCCAGTCGCCCGCGGCGGGGTGTCAGTCGGGTCGCTCGTCGCCACGCGAGGTCGCTCGTGGCCGTGGCCGTGCTGTGCGTCGTTGCGAGCATCGCATATGTATCAATCGCCAAACTCAACGGGCCGGCGCTGTTCGACTCGCGACGCATCGCTGTCATTCCGTGTGAGAACTTGACCAACAGTACCGAACTCGCCCAGCTCGGTCGCGTCGCGGCGGACTACCTGACACAAGAGATCGTGGCGCTCGATTCCGTCACCGTCGTGGGGGGCATGACGGTGGTCGCCATCCTCGCGGATACGGTGAGCGCCGAGCGGGACCCTCTCAAACGCCTTGCCGCCAGTGCTCACGCTGGAACCATTATCACCTGCAGTATTGCGCGACTTGGCGATTCGCTCCGCGTCGATGCTCGCTTGGTCGACGCTCGCACGGGCACGGTGAAGCGGGTGCTCGCACCGGGCACGGGGCCCGTTGCCAATCCGCTCGCCGCATTCGTGAGTCTGCGCGAGCGACTGCTTGGCGCACTCGTGAGCGGAGACCTTTCGAAACGCCTGCTCGTAGCGGGACAACCACCCAAGTACTCGGCCTACATTCTGTACGTGGAGGCGCTCGAGCTGTTCATGCGTCAGGAGAAGTACGAGGAAGCCAACGCGCTATCCGCGCGCGCGATCGCGATCGATTCGACATTCGGCGCGGCGTTCGCGCTGCTCTCCATGGGATACTACAATCGCAACTTGCTGGATGAAGGCGCGCGCGTCGCGGCGCTCCTCGAGAGCCGACGCGAGCAGCTGTCAGCCTATGACAAGCTGAGCGCCGATTGGTTGACGGCGTTGTATCGCAATGATCTCGCTGGAACCATTCGAGCAACGCAGGCGCAAGTCCGCCGTGACTCCAGTCACCTCATGCTCTATAATGTGGGATTGTGGTCGAACCTGGTTCTTGACGGGTCGACAGCGCTTCCCGCATTGAAAGCCGCTGACTCGGCCCAGTCCGCGAGTGGGTGGCAGTACCAGCCGCTAGAGCTTTCGAAGGCCTATCATCTCACTGGCAACCACAAGGCCGAGCTTTCGGCAGCTCATGGGGGCCGAGTAAGGTACCCAGACAATTGGAACCTACTGAACGCGGAATTGCGCGCTCTCGCGTGTGTTCGGCGACCGGCAGCGGCTTTGGCGCTCGTCGACAGCGTGCTTCGCACGACCACGCATCCTCAGACGCCGCTGAACTACTCCGCCGCGTACCTCGTACTTAGCTCCAACTGGTATTCATACTACAGCGATACGGCGACCGCACAGTCGATAATTCGCAGGGTCTCCGCATGGCAGCAGTCGCAGGCATGGGCGCAGAGTCGTCGCAGCGCGGTGGCGACGGTGTTGATCTACTCGAATCAGTTCGATGAAGCTGTGGCGCTGCTGCGAACTCTGCGAGGCTTTCAGGGGCCCGCGGCTCCGGCAATCTTGGGCGGCCTGATCGGCATCGCAGCTGCACGACGGGGTGACGCGGAGCGAGCTATGCAGATCGCCGACTCGCTTGGTCAACTAAATCGCAAGTGGGACTCTGGAGACGCGCAGATCTGGCGAGCGTCGATCCTTACCGCACTGGACCGAAAGGATGAGGCCGTCGCTTCGTTGCGGCAAGCGGAGCAAAAAGCGGCAAACAAGTTCGAATGGCGAGTCTACAGGGAGTTCAGCGCGCTGCATGGCTATCCCGCGTTCGAAGCGTTAGTGGCTGCGCGATAATTTCGGAGGCCCACGTGAGCAGATGCCTGAGCGTGATCCCTGTCCCACGCCGCGCGGCGCTTGTCTTCGCGCTGGCGATCCCATTTGCACTTTCCGCGCAGGACGCTGACCTCATCCTGCGGAACGCGCGCATCTGGACAGGCGACACCACCCGACCCTACGCGCAGGCACTTGCCGTGCGCGGCGAGCGACTCATAGCAGTAGGCACCAACGCCGCGGCCAACGCGCACCGTGGCGCACGGACACGCATCATCGATGCGGGTGGCCGGTTCGTCACGCCCGGATTCATCGACGATCATACGCATTTCGCACAGGCTGGCGCATTGCTCATCGGCGCAAACCTGCTCGATGTGAGCGCGGCTGCTCCACTGGCGGCACGCGTGAAGTCAGCGGTTGCGCGCATGAGCCCAGGGGCCTGGCTCACCGGCGGTGACTGGGGCGCGTACGAAGACAATCCGATCAACAGCGCTGGCGCAGGAGCAACACCGACCACTCGGCCCGCAACGCGCTTCACGCCCGACCGCACGATGATTGATTCGGTCAGCGGCGCCACGCCGGTGCTGCTCAATCGATGGGACCGCAGCGCCTACCTTGCGAACAACAGTGCGCTCCAGCGCGCGAACCTCTCCTGCAGCGCGCCAGTGGAGGGGCTTGAATGCGTGGGTGGACAGACCACCGGTCGCGTGTCCGGCGCCGCGCTGGCGCAGGTGCGCCGCGCGATCGCGCCCAAGACGTTCGACCAGATGCTTCGCGAGTCTCGCGCGGCGCAGCAGCACCTGGCCGAGTTGGGCGTCACGACCATTCACGATATCACACCGCCCACGCAGTTGCCCGTGTACACGGAACTCAAGCGACGCGGTGAGCTCACTGTGCGCGTGTTCGCGCGGCCGACGCTCGACAAGTGGAATGAGCTGTCGTATGCGGGCATCTCCCCTGGATTCGGCGACGACTGGATTCGCATCCGCGCCCTCAAGGGATTCGTGGACGGCATTCAGGGAAATTCCACTGCGCGATTCTATGAGGCGCAGTTGCACTCGGGCCGTCGCGGTGAGTGGCGCGACAGCACCAACACCGCCGCCACCAATGGCACTGGCTCGGGGATGAATCCACCGGGCAATATGGAAATGCTGCTCTTTGGACTCGACTCGGCCGGGTGGT
>JBEBIR010000619.1:0-2616 GCA_040080315.1 Gemmatimonas sp. | reverse complement strand
TCGACGCAGCGGGACGAGTATCCCCACTCGTTGTCATACCATCCGGAAATCTTCACCATCGTCCCGTTGATGACGATCGTGCTCAGCGCGTCGAGCGTGCAGGAAAACGGATTCCCCACGTAGTCGATCGACACCAGGGGCACTTCGCTGTAGCCGAGCACGCCGACCAGCGACTTCTCGGAGGCCGCCTTGAACGCGGCATTCACTTCGTCCTTGGTCACCTTGCGCTCGACAACACACGTGAGGTCGGTGAGTGAGACGTCGGGCGTGGGCACGCGGACCGCAATGCCGTCGATCAGTCCCTTCACTTCGGGAATCACCAGTGCGGTCGCTTTCGCGGCGCCGGTGGTGGTCGGGATCATGGAAACAGCGGCCGCGCGCGCGCGACGAAGATCCTTGTGCGGCAGGTCGAGAATGGACTGATCGTTCGTGTAGCTGTGAATCGTCACCATCGATCCGTGCACGAATCCGAAATTGTCGCGAACCACCTTCACCATCGGCACCAGACAGTTTGTCGTGCACGAGGCATTCGAGATGACATGATGCGACGCCGGATCGTACTTGTCGCTGTTCACACCCATCACGATCGTGATGTCCTCGTTCGTGGCCGGCGCCGAGATGATGACCTTCTTTGCACCGCCCTCAATGTGCTTGGCCGCGTCTGCGCGTTCGGTAAAGCGACCAGTAGACTCCAGGACGATATCGACGCCGAGTTCTTTCCATGGCAGCTTCGCGGGGTCACGCTCGGCCAGAATGCGAATGCGATCACCGTCGACGGTGATACCGTCCGCATCGGCACTCACCTCACCCTTGAACTGGCCGTGCACGGAATCGTACTTGAAGAGGTGCGCGAGGGTCTTGGTGTCGGTCAAGTCATTGACGGCGACGAAATCGATGTCGGCGATGCCCTGTTGCTTGGCGGCACGCAGCACCTGGCGGCCGATGCGGCCGAAGCCGTTGATGCCTACACGAATAGCCATTCCGGTCAGTCCTGGTCAGAGTCAAGATCGATGTCGGTGCGGTCGCCCGGATCCGGCGCCCGTCCGAATGTGATGTAGCTGATGATGCGCGCGCCGCCATCCGTCAACGCCCGCGACGCAGCGTTGAGCGTCGCGGCGGTGGTGATCACATCGTCGACCAGCACGACGTGCGCTCCATGCAGCCTCGTCGCGGCCGAATCGATGGCCGTGAAGGCATGTAACACGTTGCCAGTCCTCTCCGACGGTGTCAACCGCACTTGCGACTTCGTATCGCGAGTTCTTCGCACGACATCGCACCAGACCGGTAATCGCCAGTGTGCGGCCAACGCGGTGGCCAGACATTCGGCCTGATTGTAACCGCGCTCGCGCTCGCGTGTCGTGGAGAGGGGAAGCGGAACGAGTGCCGTGCGCTCCCGCACCACGTCATCCGGAAAATCGACGCGGGCCATGCGTCGGGCCATGGCGCTGGCCACACCGCGCCAGCCGTCGTATTTGAGTGCGTGGACCATTGATGCACCGGAGCCGTCGTCCATGCGACAGACCGAGCGCACGGCGCGTACGTACATCGGGAGGCGGTCACACCATCGACAGGGTGGCAGTTGATCTGGAGCGCCCGTCGACGAGGCGCCGGCAGGCAGCGGTGCCGACTGCGACAGCCGAGGATGACCACATCGCGCGCATCGCGGATCGCCGAGCGGCACCAACCGCGCGAGGCAGGTGTGACACACGATGCTGTCGGCGGAGGAGCCGATGGCCGCTCGGCACACCGCACATGCCGGCGGGAGGAGCACCGAACCCAGTCCGCTGGCCAACTGCCGCCAGGCCTTTGCGCGGTCTCCGGCTCGCGGCGCGTCGGACACGCCGATCACGCGCGGCGCCCGGTCGCTTCGGAAAGCGCTCGCCACATGACGTCGCGAGGCGCGGTGACGGCAAACCAACGTTCGAATGCGCCGGCACCCTGTTCGACCAGCATGCGTAGCCCATCCTCGGCGCGATGCCCTGCTGCTCGGCACGCGCGAACCCAGGCGGTCTCGTTGGGGCCATACACCAGATCGAGTACCGCGGCGTCCTTGCCCAGCGCCGCGGGAGACATCGGCATTGCATTCTCCCGCATGCCGATCGACGTGGCGTTGATGAGCAGACGCGCGTCCGAGAGCCTATTGGGATCGAGCGCAACGATCTCTACTGCCACGCGCACGCGCTCGGACAGTTCTTGAGCCTGCTCGGCACGGCGAACGGCCATCACGATGTCGCGACAGCCAAGCTGCTCCAGCGCCACCAGCACCGCCGCTGCCGCACCACCGGCGCCGATCACCACGCACCGAGTGTCGGCGATCCCTTCGGGACACAGCGAAACGATTGACGCGACCACTCCGGCGACATCGGTGTTGTCACCGTACAAGGCACCACGCTCGTGCCAAAAGGTATTCACCGCGCCGACACGAGCGGCCAGCGAAGTGCAGTGGGCGCGCTCGACGACCGCCTGCTTGAACGGAATGGTGATGTTGCCGGCGGCACCCTGAACCGCCAACGCGTCGAGCGTCGCGCCGAGGGCGACCGGCTCAACATCCAGTGGTTCATACCGCAGCGAGTATCCCTCGTGCGCGAGCGCCGCATTCTGAAAGGCCGGCGACAG
>JBEBIR010000063.1:0-11506 GCA_040080315.1 Gemmatimonas sp. | reverse complement strand
GCGGATGGCGCTGGGCGGCGAGCCGTTGGACAAACTCGCCGAAGTGCGGGGCCACAGCTGGCGCTCGGCCCCATTGGTGATCCGCGATCTGTTCCGCGCACCCAACGCACTCGCCGCGCCGATCCGCGTCGCGCGCAACATTCGCTTCGCTGTCGTTGAAGGCGATACGCTCACGCTTGATGTGTATCGTCCGAGCGCTCCCGGCCTCTTCCCTGTACTGGTGCAGATCTACGGCGGCGCCTGGCAGCGCGGCACGCCTGCGAACAACGGGGAGTTCGCCGAGTACATCGCCGCCCAAGGGTATGTAGTGTTCGCCATCGACTATCGGCATGCACCACAGTTTCGATTCCCGGCGCAAGTGGACGACGTACGCAACGCGCTGGCCTGGATTGGTCGCAATGCCGATGCGTGGAGTGCCGACACGTCGCGGATGGTGCTGATTGGACGATCTGCCGGCGCGCATCTGGCCATGATGGCTGCGTACACGCCCGGCGCGCCGCGCGTGCGCGGCGTGATCGACTACTACGGACCCGTCGATCTGGTTGAAGGCTATCGACAGATTCCGAATCCCGATCCGCTCCGCGTGCGCGCGATTGAGGAAGCATTTCTCGGCGCGCCGCCCGACGCGATGCTTGACCGCTATATGGCGGCGTCACCGATTTCTCTTGTCACGCGACGACTGCCGCCCACGCTGCTCATCTATGGCGGTAGAGACCACATCGTCGAGCCGCGCTTTGGCACGATGCTCGCTGGCCGACTGCAGGCGGAAGGCACCACCGTGGTGCATGTCGAGATCCCGTGGGCCGAGCACGCGTTCGATGCGGTACCGTATGGGCCGAGTGGACAGTTGGCTCGCTATATCACCGAGCGGTTTCTGGCGTGGGCGACGGCAAACTAGACGAGGGTCCATCCTGAAACGCCTTCCTCGCAATGTGGAACAACAGACGAGAGACGGAGGACATGAGACGGCAGACTCAGACGCTGCTGGTCTTGGTCTCGAGTCGCCAGTCTTCCGTCTCTCGTCTGTTGTTCCACCATCGCGAAAGAGACGATTCAGGACGGACACCAGACTGGCGAGTGGCCGCACCGCATTCATCTCACGGCACCGGCATCGACAGTGGACCCACATGGTCGCAGACGAACGTGGCCGTGAAATGTGCGGAGTCGGTCGCGCTCGCGTTGTCTGAGATTTGGTGGACATCGGAAGGACGTTCGAAGAAGGTTGCGCCGGCACGGTACACGCTATCCGGACCGCCGCGCACCTGCATGCGCATCGCGCCGGAAACCACATACACCACCACCGCGCAGCCATGCCGGTGCGGCGTTGATTTTGCCCCGGGTGGGACGCGCACGTCCGCCACCTTCATGATCAGCTTCTTGCCGTCCATCTCGGGCAACGCCTGATCAAAGGCAAGTCCGCTTCGGACGGGGGGCTGCTGGGCAAAGCCGGTGGTGACGGTGCGGTAGAGCAGCATCGAACACATTGCGAGGCAGGCGACGACGAACGGGCGTGATAGCGGTTGCATGGTGTGTATTGTCTCCGGCCGTGTGTTGACCGTCAGCGTGGGATAGAACATCTGCGTGAAGCTGGCGAGAAAACGGGATCGACGTTGCAACAACCATACGCCGAGAATCGGGCCTTGGTGACCCCACGCAATCGGCATCTGGACGATACCTTTTCACGACCTCGCCCACGACCATCCGGTTCGAGGGCGAGGTCCTCAAATTCGACTCGGCGCTCGGACGATGCACATCCACAATTCCTTCACCCTCGCCGTGTTCGCCATGGCCCTCACGCTCCAACCGCGGCTCACCAAGCGGTCGTTGGCCGACATCGCTGTCATCGAGTTGCCTGCCAGCATCAAGGACAAATCGTACACAGACGATCAGATGGGTCGAAAGACGTTTGGGTTTTCGTCGACGTATTTCTGGGCCTCCTTTGGCAGCCCCACGAGGTACAAGCATTTCCTGATCGTCTCGATTCTGGCACCTGACGCAACTGATGCCGAGTACGCCGAGACGCCGCGCCAACTGAACATGCTGTACGAAAAGCGAAAGGTGGTGCAAAGCACCGTTGTCGGCACCGGCACGCTGCGGATTGTCGAAGGTCTGTACTCGCTTGGCGTAGACCAGGAGCCAGCCTACGAATACGTGTACACCGACAAGGCGCGTCGTTTGCAGATCGCCTGGCATGCCGTGAAGAAGGAAATGGATCTGGCGACCGCCACGGCACTCATCCCGCGTATCGCGTTGTCGTTTCGCATTGTTCGCGATCCCGTCGCCACGTTCGCCGAGCAACGCGACGCGCCACGGAAGGACAGCGAGGAACGCGCGGGTAAGGTGGAGATTGTGAAGGCCATGTTGAAGCGCGAGGGATATCCGACGCTGGAGCCCGGGAAACCGGTGCTGCGCCATGGCGTCTATTTCGAGTGGATGGCCGATCCCGAACCGCGCTATCAGTTGCTTGTGCCGCTGGGTCGTGTGCGCTCGGCCGCCAACGGCTCGGTCGTCAATCGTCCGCGCCCGCTCAAGTCAACTGATGCGGCAGGCGTGAGCCTGGCTGGATCCATCGGATGGAGAGAGGTTGACGACGGCGACTGGCGATTCTCGAATTCGGAGAATGCCTATCTCCCGCTCAAAGGCATCGGTGCGGCGCTCGCCGAACAGCAGCAGGATCGCGGGTTTGTCTACTTCTACTATGTCGCGACCGTGCGCGTGGAGGAAGAGTCCGACGCGCGCTTCCTGACATCGCTCAAGTGGTTCCTTGATGGCGTGCCAGACGTGCAGCGTCGGTGGCGCGCCGGCACATTAGTGGGTCCTGGCAAACCGGAGAGCGACTGATGGCGCGGATTATCACGTTTGTCATTTTCGGCGGCTTTGGTCTGGTGATGCTGTACGTGGGCATCACCCAGCTCATTCAGCAGCGACGGAGCTTGACGTACTCCGAACGGATCGACGCCGAGATCGTGCACTCGGAGGTGTTCACCAGTACGTCGGCCGACACGGATCCCCGCCTTGGTCGGAGCACCAGCACCACCTCGCATCGTCCCGACGTGCGGTTCCGCTATATGGTTGGCGGGCAGCAGTACGAGAGCGATCTGCTGTATCCGACGATCATCGTGCAATCGTACGCGTCGCGCGAGAACGCGGCCGAGGCGCTGGCACCGTTTCCCGTGCACGCGAAGGTGCGCGCATATGTTGACCCATCGCACCCCGGGCAGGCGTTCCTGATCGCGGACGCTGGCAAGGGACCGATCGTGTTCATCATTATCGGGCTGCTGCTGCCGCCGCTGGCCTGGTTCGTGGGCAAGTACGTGTAGCGCTGCCGCTCAGCAACACTCCATGAACACGCGGAGTCGACGGCGGACCGGATCCCAGACCAGAAAGGTCGACGTTTCAAACGCGAACGAAAACATCACCTGATGCGTGGGTCGCGGCGCGATGCGACGAAGCATTGCCTCGTCGCCCATGTGCTTGACGAGCTCGCGGTCGATCGTGTCGCGCTTGACCATCGTGAGGATATCGTCGAGCCGCCTGCGCATGAACGCGTTCAGTTTGGCTGGCGACTTTTTGAGCTCGTCATTGTCGTACAGTTCGTCTTCGCTGGGCCAGCGCTGACGATGTTTGACGACGCCACCGACGTAGAACGCCATCGAAATGGACAGACTGTCCGCGCGTTTTCCCAATGCGGTCAGGACTACTGAATCGCGTGGATTGGCGCCCGTGATCTCGAGCGCGCGACTCTTTCGATACCACGTGCCGGTGCTGGCCGCCGTGGACTGTGCGTGTGATTCGTTCGCGAATACCATCGTCGCCAAGGCGAGTCCGGTAACCAGTGCGCGTCGTGACATGAGCGGTTGAAGTGCGTGCGGTGGTGAAGATCTATCGGCAGACCAATCCAATCGTGGCATAGATTCCGGTGGACGTCCAGTACATGCCCGGTTCAGGAAGATGTGCCGAAGATGACGTGATCGGCTGGCCCCATCATGTCAGTGCGCCTTCAAGTACGCGATCACTTCCTGGAGTCCCGCATCGCTATCGGCCCAACGCGGGTCCGGTCCCCGTGCCTGCTGCTGCCGCGCATACTCCTCAACCACCTGCTCGAACGTCGACCCGTTGAATGACCGGCCAATCTTTCGATCGGCTCCACGTTCAAGCAATACGAGCACGGCCTTCCAGTTTGGTGTGGTGGCGGCATACATCAGCGCAGTTTCCCCCTTGGGGTCCGTGGCCTTCAAGTCCGCCCCGTGATCAAGCAGCAGCGTCAACACATCAGCGCTGGCACCACGACCAGAACCGGTGAAGTAGATGGGCTTGCCGAACGACGTCTTCTGATTGGGATTCGCGCCGGCTTCGAGCAGGAGCTTCACGGGCTCTGGTCCCGTCTCTCCGCTGATCTGCAACGCCATCTCCAACGGGAGTTCGTATTCAGTGCCCTTGTTGGGATCGACGCCTGCTTTGATCAGTGACTTGAGCACATCCTGCTGATCCGGAGTCTGTCGCAGCTGTCGCAATGCCGCGACCAACGGTGTCATGTCCGCCATGCCTGAAGCGTTGACATCAATATTCGGCGCCAGCGTCGCCACCGTCGCGGCATCGTTTCGGTTGATCGCCTCGATCAGTTCGCGCATCGGTCCGGCGCGGAAGAACGTCAGGTCTCCGGCGGCATTCGAGTTCGCGCGAAACTGCGCGCGCGTAAACGCCTGCATCGACACGAGGATCACCAAGGGCGCGGCAGCAAGCACAAACGCGAGCGAGCGCCATCCGGTCGAGGTCGACCGACGAACACGACCATCGAAATCACCAACGGAATGGCCGGAAGAAGCAGCAAGTACAGCGCTACCAACGCCGGACTGGTCTTCGAACTTCCAGCGGCCGCCAGACCGAGCACGAACCAGAGCAGCAGGCCCGCCACGTCGAGGGCGACGAAACCCCAGTAGATGACTTTGATCATATGCCTCCGAAAGGGTCGACTCGCGTCCGGCCAACGCTGGCCCCATTTTATCGCATGGTCTCCCCACTCGCTCGCCTCGCGGCCGTCCTCACGCTCACCGTCGCGCTGAGCACTCGCGCCCAGGTGGCATACGCTCAGGAACCCGCAGCGTGGCGCGACGGACTCGTCTTTCATACGTTCTCGATCGCCGCGATCGATCCGCGCACCGGCGAGGTTGGCGTCGCCGTCACCACGCGCGTGCCCTGTGTTGGCAATGGCGTTCCATGGGTGCGCAAGGGTGTTGGCGCCGTGGCAACGCAAGCGAGCACACGCACCGAGTACGGGAACGAATTGCTCGACGCCCTCGCGAAGGGCGAAGCGCCCGATGCGGCGCTCAAGCGTCTATTGGCGGCTGACAGCAGCTTTCAGTCGCGACAGGTTGGCGTTATCGCCATTGACGGCCGCGGCGCACAGCACACCGGCACCGGACCCAATGCCTGGGCGGGACATCGCGCCGGACGAAATTACGTCACACAGGGAAATATTCTCGTGGGGCCTGAGGTTCTTGCCGCGGTGGCAAACAGTTTCGAATCAAGCGACGGCACACCGCGACATCTCGCCGATCGGCTCATCGACGCGATCAACGCGGGATTCCTGCTGGGCGGAGACAAACGGCACGGCCTGCGCACGTCGGCGGCCGTGGTCGTCGCCGATTCGCGCCCCGGCATGTCGCGTCGCACCGACGGACAGACGGTGAACATCAACGTCTGCGAGCACGCCGATCCGGTCGGAGAGCTGCGTCGCATTTACAACGCGGTCTCGCAAACGCTGGGCTATCGGACGCTGCAACAGTATTCGGGAGGCGATGTCTTTCAACTCAAGGTCATGCTCAACGCACTGGGGTTCTACCGGCGCGATGAGTCGATGACGCCACGCATGCCCGACGCGAACCTGCTGACGGCGGAGATCGTCGCCGCAGTCGATGCCTTTCGCCTGAGCGAGAAGATGGGCACACCGACCGTCGGAGGAACGCCCGCGGGGTTGGTTGATGATGAAACGGTGGCGCGACTGTGGAGCGCGCTCACCCGCGCCGGCAAGGCAACGGCCGTGCGCCAGCAGTTGCTTGATGTGACGATGGTGCGCCGCTAGCCAGGGAAGTGATCGTTGAATCCCATTCACCACGCCTCGAGAGTAAGACCGACATGACGCCCATTCGAAGCATGCCGATGCGCGCGCGAATCGCCATCGCCGTTGCCCTCGTCAGCGTCGTGTACCACGACGCCAAGGCACAAGTCACCGCGCAATCTGCCGACGCGCGTGCCGCTGTCATCGCCGTCGCCGACTCCGCCCTCGCGGCCATCACGCGCGGCGATGTCGTCGCATTCACCGACCTGATGGTGCCCGAGGCGTTGATGTTCCCCACGTCGACGCGCGACGGCATCACCACGTACCGGGTCCGCACGCGCGAAGCACAACGCGCCGGGACAATGACCGGGATTGTCGAGCGCGGCTTCAGTCCGCAGGCGATGGTCAGCGGCGGTGTCGCGATGGTCTGGCTGCCCTACGACCTCTACATCAATGGCGTCTGGTCACACTGCGGCGCCGACGTCTTTACGCTCGTGAAAAGCACCGGCACGTGGCGCATCGCGTCGATGGCGTGGAGCGCCGTGCAGCCGCCGGTGTGTGAAAAACATCCGTCGGGGCCGCCCGCGAAGCCGTGAGTAGTCGACCCCGGCTTCGCCGTTAGCGCATGGCGTCGAACACAGCCTTGTGCGCTGACAAAATCGTAGCGTCGGTGGCCGGATCCGATGTTGTGCGCTCGTTGTCCAATTCGAAGGTCCCGCCGAGGACAATGCCGTCCTCTCGCGGGACCATGTAGTAGAACGGGCCGTGGTACAGCGTGTAGTCCACTCCCGGCTGCGGAGGCAGGACGCACAGCTGTCCGCGCGCCGGTCGAACTTCGGTATCGCCGACGAGCGTGCGCGCGCCAAGTCCTGTGCAATTGAAGATGGCGTGCTCCGTCAACTGTGCGACGTCGCGAAGGGTGTCAAATCGGCGAATGCGAACCGTACCTCCTGCCGTGCGAAAGTCCTCAAGCAATGCATGCAGGTAGATCATCGGTTCGATGACGAGATCCCGGTCCTGCGTCACGCGATCCGCGGCGAATGGATGTTCGTCGCGGGTGAGCACGCGCGAGTGCTCGCCGACGACCTTCATGTATACTTGCGTCTCGATGTCAGGAGAGGCCGCCGCTCCGCCTCCGCCCTGGAGACCGTATGAGTCCATCCATCGAACACCGTAACGCTGACCCGTCAATCGTTGAAACGCGTGGTACGATCGGAACAGCGCAGACTCAAGCAGCGCGGTGAAGCGTGGGGTAACCCGATCGGCGGCGATCACGTGCGAGGGGTAGAACGTCGCGGCGGAGGCGTTTGATGTCGTGTGCGGCCACGCTGCCGCGGCGTAGATCGTCGCGTCGTAGCCGGCGCGTTGCAGCAGGATGGCGGTGGTCAGTCCGATGACACCGGCGCCAATGACTGCCACGGGGCCCGGCGGTGGATTCTCCGCCAAGAGACCGATCGCCAGGTTCGCGGTTCCCCACGACAACGTGATCCCGCCGCCGCCGTGGCCATACAGGTGTATGAGCTGCTTGCCATCGAGTCGCTGGGAATCGAGCCGAAATCCGGAGTTGCGGTACGGCCGCAGCCCCACCGTACTCCGTATGAGTCGGCTTGCATCCACATCCACTGGCTCGAATCGACGGAGACCTGCCCGTTGTCCGGCACGGTCCACGACGTAGTGCTGACGACGACCATCGCATGCCGCCGTGCCGAACACGCCCAGCGCGGCCGCAGCGGGAAGCCCGAGCAGTTTCAGGAGATCGCGACGACTGCAGGACGCGAGATCGCTCCTCATCGTGGCGCCGCCTGCGTCGCGTCGTCGACGGCGTTGGTGGCGTCGCAGGCCGACGTGCACAGCAGAGTGAGGACGACGAGACAGCGCGGTATTGAACGCATCGCAGGCTCCGCGCTCGAGGTGGCGTGGGAGATTCGCGAACGGTCGAATATCCGACGAGCCGTCCTGTTTCGCCAGACTTGAAAAGGCGACGAATGACTGGGGAACATCGACTATTGCCGGAATGCCGGGAAATCGCATCCAACCTGAATGAAGCGAATCATGGACCGTTCCCCCATCGGCTGTCTGCGAGTCCTTCCCCTTCATGGTCACGCTCTTTGTCATCACCGGCGAAGAACATGCAAGGCTCGTCGCGGACGATGTCGCTACTTCCGACTGGTCGAGTGCCAGGCATCGATGAGCCAGTCGGCCTTGTGCTTTCCGAGGACGACAAGCCAAATGCCCCTTATCACCGACGTCCGGGGTGTCGAGGCATCCCAGTTGACAAGGGCAACCGCTGACGTCGGACCGGTGAAGCGGATGTCGACAATCTCCATTGCGGTGAACGTGAACCCCCTGGAGCCACCGCCCAGATCGATCTGCAACGCCTTGAGAAAGGCGTCGCGATCGAGGCTTACCACGCCCGCGTCGACGATCAATGCATCGGGCGAGTGAATGGCTCGCATCGCCGCCATGTCGATGCGGTCGACGGCGGTGCGATACTCGCCGATCACATGGCGAATCGCTGCGCGATCTTCAGTGGTGCCCTGCGCACGCACGGCCGCGATGGGAGTCGCAAGGACCAGCGTGATCGAGACGAGCACTGAACGCCTGTTCATGAGCACCTCCAGCTCGGGTCGCGAATTCCTGCTCCGCTATTTGCGCGGTGCAAGCCGATTGAGCACGTCAAACCCGTTCCTGATCACCTGGATGTCGGTCCCCGGAAGCTCCTGAATGACATTGCGCACCATCAGGAATCGATCCGTCGCTGCATCGTACGCATGCACCGTTGCAAACGAATTCAGGTAGCCGTAGTAGCGTCGCACACTGAACAGCGGCGTCGTGCGCTTGATGCGAAGCGTCGGGGAGGTCTCCAGCTGCACAGCGACCATGCGCGCGCCGTCGCGATAAAAGAGCTCTCCGGCCGACTGCCCCCATGCCGGTTCCGACGCTTCGCCTGACGCGTCCTTGGACACCAGGAGTGGTTTGCCGCCCGCAGGGAATGGCTGCACGTACACGTTGTCGAGTCCCGCGGTCTTCTCAACGTACGCGACCCAATTGCCGTCGGGTGAAAGGGCGGGATTCCGTCGAATCGCGTCGCCGCTCTCGAGCAGCGGCACCGACGTCGCCTTTGCCCCAAGTGCAATGGTCGACAAGTGCCACAGGCCACTCGACGTGATCCAGTCGGTTCCAAGCAATTGACTGCTGTCCCGGGTTAGGGCATACCCCCAGAACTGTCGGTCGCTACGCCACACTTCTGTCCACAGGCCAGCCGGCTGCACCGACTGGCGTCCGAGCACGCCGGCGCGAGAGTAGTACAGACTCTGACTGTTGCGCGCCCATACCGGCGCACCGGCAGCACCCGCTTCCGACAGGACGGCCCATGCGCCCGACTGCCGGTCGTACAGGTGAAGACCCGCGCCGACTTCTGCCGCGAGATACCGCCCATTGGGAGAGAGGCGCACCGCGCCATACAACTTTTCTGCCGGCGAATCGAACGGTGTTTCGTATCCTGCGCGATCCACCCAGACCAGCGTTCGCGGATAGACGCGATTCAACTCCGACGGACCGGTCACGTACACGAGCACTCCGTTTGCCGAGATGTCGAATTGTGACGCTTGATTCGGGTAGACTTCGACACCCTCCACGACGGTGACTCCCTGTCCCTGCGGTTGGAGCCTGTCCAGGTCAAAACGGATGGCTTTCAGTGTGTTCCCTTGTGTGTACAGGATGTGTCCGCTTGCCGAATAACGGGGATTGATTCCGTACTCATCGAGTACGGTGAGCTTGCCGCTCGGCAGGGACACGATGCCGATCTTGCGCAGGTCAAATCCCGTGTTGAATCCGACGGACGTGAGGATGCCTCGGCCGCCAGGCAGCATCGAAGGTCTGGCGTACGTGGTCGCGCCGCTCGCCGTATCGACTGGAGCAATTCGCTCGTCCTTTCGGCTCCCGTCTGCCCTCACCCGCCAGAAGCCACCGGTTTGCTTGGACACGATGAACGTGTCATCGGTCTCCATCGCCTTGAAGTTGTTTACACTGTACACCAGCGACAGCGGTCCTCCGTCGATGGGGGTCTTCCACACCCAGCCCTTCTTGCCGAACAACAGCGACTTCCCATCGGGCGAGATGTCGGGGAAGTACGGAGTGTCACCAAGTCCGGGAATCTCGCGCGAGCCTGCCTGCCCGAACTCATGCACGAACATCCGCCAGCCGTCCCCGCGATTTGCCTGATAGAAGACACGGCGGCCATCGTCACTGATGGTGACTTGCCCGGGGCGGGCGCCGGCCCACTTCGAGCCGACCGGGATACTTGAGCGTGCGGGTACGGGCGATTGCGCGGGCGCGTAGGCCGGGGAAAGCAGCGCGGCAAGAATCGGCGCAACCAAATGCAGGACGCGGCAACGCATGAGACCTCCCGAGGGAAGAAGCGCGTGAGCCAGCAGACGATGCGGCGAAAATACGATGCGGTCAGAAGCAGACTGCGCAAGAGGGAAAAACATGACGCACCATTGTCCAGTCTCGCCTGCCCGGCACCCTTCCCACTCCTCGTGTGCTGGCGTCACCGAATACCGCCAAGAAGGAAGTGAACATGGCCGTCGCCGACCGGGCGCGGTCTACGTCAAGGTCGTCCTCGTCGCCAATTGGTTACAGAGCTCAAGCACGAGATGACCGCCGCGCCGACAAGAGCTCGGTGACGCGTGAAGGTGGGCCATTCACGACGAGGGCGGTCGCGTGCGCAACTGCACGTCGGGCACCACCACCAGCGACGGTACCTGAAACGCGGCGTCGTTGGGTGCCATTGAACCCGCCACGGAACGCGCGAATACATACACAGTGAAAACACTGTCCGCGATGGAACTGCACGCGAGGCCGGTATCGACGAAATGCAGCTTCGCCAAATTGTCAATTCAATTGCCAAATTGTAATGATAGTGTTTAAGCCATTGAACGGAAATCACTTAACTCGTGTTTAACTCAAAGTTCTGGATCGACCTGTCCTGACGATGCCGCTTCCGACGGGTTACACTGTGCGGCGTCGCCAACACGCTCGGGTTCGGGCGATTCGCGGCAAGGGATGTTCACCAGAGTCAATGAGGACACTGATGCGTCGGATCGTGATGGCCATGCTGCTGCTCGTGCCGGGTCCCGTGTCTCGCTCGCCCGCGCTCGCGAGCGCCGCATCGAGCACGGAACTGCCGCTGGTGGTCGCCAACGACAATCGGACTCCCGCGGGTACCATGCGCGATGGCGTGCTCACGCTGGAACTCGCCGTTGTCATGGCGCGCTGGTATCCCGAGGCAGCGAACGGTCCGCATGTTGACCTGCTCACCTTTGCCGAAGTGGGCAAAGCGCCAACCATCCCCGGCCCGCTCGTGCGCGTGCGTCGCGGCACGCGCGTGCGCATGGTGATTCGCAACACACGCGCGGACTCCAGCATTGGCGTGTGGGGCATGGG
>JBEBIR010000618.1:0-2635 GCA_040080315.1 Gemmatimonas sp. | reverse complement strand
CTCGGACATATCATGCTTGGGACGACAGACGTGGCACTCGGGATCAGATTGCTGCGACGCGCGGGTTGATCGGTGCCAACCGGCGGCTTCCACGCGTAATTGCACCAGTGATGCTGCTGTCCCGCAGTCGTGAAACGTGGATTGGCGCTTGCAAGCACACGTCGTTGCAGTGCGGTCCACGCATCCCAATCACTCGCTAACCAAGCTTGGCGCCACTCTCGAACGAACTGCACTTCGGCACGAACAACGCCTTGCACTAAGCCGAGTGAGTCGCGCGGGGAAAGCTGCCCCTCTGCCGAACGACTAAGCGCTGGTGCTGCGAGAAGGAGCACGCACACCTGCCGCCAGCGCATCAACACTCGGCTTCGTTCTGTGCTGGCTGCCGCGCGGTCGAGTGCACGACGGCGAATTCTATTCGTCCCTGACACGGCACGATGCGAATGAGTAAAGGGTCGCGCGAAGCGCGGATGGGTCTTGGTCGAATGCGCCGCAGACCAGCGCGGCCAGGCCGGATACAGTGGCCGTGGCATAGCTATTCCTCATCCGACCGTTGACGCAACCATGGGCTGCGCACTGGATGTCTTCATGGGGGCTCGCAAAGAACTGAAAAGGCGAGTCCGTGACCGTCGCTCGCACGCCGAGCACCGAGGGAAACACCGCCGGAATCGATGAGCCGATGCCATTGGCCGCCGCCGCAACCACCAGCATACCGCGGCGTTCAAACGTTTGGCACGCCATCGTAAGGTGGGCTAGGGCAGTCGGGTCGTCCACGGTAAGACTCAGATTCACAATGTCCACGGCAGCGTCCGCCGCTGCCTCGAGTCCTGCGAACAGCGTACGCGCATCGGTGCGCAATGAAGCGTCCAAAATGCGAATGGGGAGAATCTGAACGGAAGGGGCCACGGCCAGAATCAATCTGATACAGTGTGCGCCGTGCGGATCAGGCAACTCTCTTTTAGCGGATTCGTGGGTATGCCGCGTCCGAGGCATGAGATCAATCTCCGGTTCGATTCGTTCATCGGCGACCCTCGCGCCCCATCCACTATCGATCACCGCGACCCGAACGCCGCGTCCGCCGCCGGCGACTAGGTCGGGACGAAACCCACCAACGGCTCGAGGAATTCCCTCGACCAGTGTGTTCAGTTCTCCGAATCGCATGGCCTACCCCCGATGCGGCACGCGAGCAGACAACCACGCGCGCCATCGCGGTGGAAGGAGACGACCCAAGACCCGTCCGCGGTTCTCGTGCGCGACCATGAGGCCCCATCGTCCATCACTCGATCTCATGTCGAGCGTATCTAACGCCCTTCCGCGCAGCGTCTCCGGAACTACAAGAGGAGCCTCTCTGGTACTGCCCTTGGATTGCGATACAAGACGAAGTACATGCAAACGCTCAAAGGAAGGTGCTTCGTGCAAGCACCGTTGTCGTTTCTCGCAGAGGTAGACCGTGTCCTCCAACCGAAGGCGGGCAAGTGCCGCTGGCTCACCATCGAGCGCAAAGTCCGACGAGTCACCGGGCAACATCGCGGGAGCGTGATCGCCCACTGGGAGAAGCCGCACGACATGGCGACCGGTATTTGGCACGCGGGACAAGGCAAATCCCCCGAGGACTAGCACACCTAGGCCGAGCGCTCCAGAGAGGCGAATCGGGTGCCGTGCGGCTGCGCCCTCCACGGTCGACGGCGCCAAGGTGATGATGATTGGAGGCGAGTTCGTCATGCGCGTCCACTCCGCGCGCAGGGAATCGCCTGAGCGCGAATCGCTCGAGGAGCGAGACCGCGATCGAACGTGTCGCCGGCGACCTCGTCGTCGCGCACAAACCGCAATTGCGCTCGTGACTCAACCACATCGTCATGCTCTCGTTCGCTAACAGACGCCAGAGCTCCTGGCATCGGCATCGAATAGACTTCATCCGCGCAAGTCCAAAGCGCGGCGCGATGACTTGTAAAGAGGATTGTCGGCCGCGGCACGAGTGCGTGCAGCCCCTCAAAAATGCATCGTTCCGTGGCCGCATCGAGATTTGATGTCGCCTCATCAAGCAGGAGAATCGGCGCTCGCCGTAGCACCGCGCGCGCCAAGACAACGCGCTGACGTTCGCCGACAGACAAGCTGGTCCCCGCCTCTGCCAACAGCTCGTACAGGCCGTCGGGCAAGCTTCGGATAACTGGCTCAAGGTGACAGAGTCTCACCGCGAACTGAACATCGGCTTCGGTCAGACCGGGAAGGCCGAGTGTTATGTTGTCCCATAGCGAGCCGTACAGAATCCCCGGGTCCGGCCAGACCACCGAAATCGAACGCCGTCGATCCGCGGTAGACATGCCCGATAGGAGTTGCTCACCAACACGCACTTGCCCGTCCGTCGGCTCATCCAAACCCGAGAGTAGGCGAATCAACGTGGACTTTCCGCTGCCGCTGGGACCAATGAGCGCTGTCGTGGTCCCCGCCCGCACGAATCCGTCCAGCGAATGCAGGACCAGAGCGCGGCGGGCGTAGCCGAAGGACAATTGCTCCCATGAGAGCGCAAGCGCGCACTGCGCGCGAGCTACGGGAAGCAACTGCGGTCGCACTGCGGGCACCTGCGCACCGCGATGACTCGAGAAGTCTAACAGCTCGAACACGCGAGCAAGTGCTACCC
>JBEBIR010000617.1:0-2638 GCA_040080315.1 Gemmatimonas sp. | reverse complement strand
GCCCAATGTCGTGGCACCAGTGGTGATTGCCGCGACCCTCGGCATCGCGGGCGCCATCATGGCCGAAGCCGCGCTGTCGTTCCTCGGACTCGGCGTGCAGCCTCCCACCCCGAGCTGGGGTGCCATGATTGCCGACGGTCGAGACCTGTCCCAGTTGCGCGGTGCCCCATGGACGTCACTCGCACCCGGCCTCGCCATTGGCACAGCCGTGCTCGGATTCAATTTGCTGGGAGACGCATTGCGCGACGCGCTGGACACGCGCGCCTGACTCCAAACTCCTTCCGCCACCCTTTATGACCTTTGATCCCCTCGCACTGCGCGCGCGCGAATACGGTTGGATGGCCGACGATCCGGCCATCTATTTGAACGCGGCATCCACCGGACCGATGCCAGCGAGCGCGGTGGCGGAAGCCGATCGGTGGAGCCGCCTGCGCGCGCAACCGCACCACATACCGTTTTCCTGGATGCAGGACGCCGCCGCTACGGCGCGACGGCAGTTCGCGCGGCTCGTCGGCGCGGACGCCGATGAAATCGCGCTCATGCCGAATACCACGTACGGGCTGAATCTGGCGGCGCGCGCGCTGCCGCTGCGGCCGGGTGTCATCCTGACATTCGACGGGGAATTTCCGAGCTGCGTCTATCCGTTTCAGGCCCTGCGCGCACACGGGATCACGCTCGATCTCATTCCGCGTCGCGACGGTGTGCCCGATGAAGACGCGCTGGTTGCGGCGATCGCACGTCCCGATGTCGTGGCGGTGGTGGTGTCATGGGTGCAGTTCGCCAACGGATTCGTGGCCGATCTGGCGCGCATTGGCGCGGCGTGTCGCGCGCGCGGTGTCTTCTTCATAGTTGACGGCATTCAGGGCTGCGGCATGCGGCCTATCGATCTGCATGCGCTGCCGGTGGACATGTTCGCCAGTGGCGCCCAGAAGTGGCAGCTCGGCCCGTGGGGCACGGGATTCGTGTACGTGCGTCGCGATCTGGTCGAACAGATCGAGCCTCTGGATGTCGGGTGGGCATGCATGCGTGCCTCCGCCGACTATACCCGACTCACCGACTACGAGTTCGATTTCTATCCGGATGCGCGCCGATTCGAGGTCGTCACGCTGTCATACCATGACTTTGCCGTCGCCAACGCGTCGACGGCCATGCTGTTGTCCGCGGGCGTCGATCAGATTTCGCAGCACATCGAGCGCCTGGTGGGTGAAATCGTGCAGTGGGTCGAGGCACGCAGCGACATGCGACTGGTGACACCGGCCGATCCGCGGCGTCGCGCCGGCGTGGTGTCGTTTGCGCCGACCGATCCCGCGGCCACCAGTGCGCGCCTGCAGGCCGCGCATGTCGTGCATACCGTGCGCGAAGGCGCGGTGCGCCTCTCACCACACTGCTACAACACCGTCGAGGAAATCCGACGGGTGATTGACGTCCTCGAGCGCTGACCGGTTGGTCAGCGCGACGGGACGTCTACCAGACCGTAGTCGCGGGCGCCCTTGCGCAGCAACAAATACCGACCGCGAAGCAATCGATCCCGCGCCACCGTTCGATCGGACGCGGAGAGTTTGGCGCCGTTCACACTGACACCGCCTTGTTCGAGCAGTCGCTTGGCGGCGCCCCGCGACGCGGCCATGCCCAGCGCGGTCAGGCACTCACCAATATCCACTCCGTCCACAGCGGCCACGGCGTCGTCCGCGGGCGCGTACGAGGCAAACGGAATCTCGACGCGCAACGCTTCCAGTGCGGCATCGGACAGCGCCGACGGATCCGCCTTCTCAAACAGCAACAATGACACTTCGCGCGCGACGCGGGCCGCCTCAGCACCGTGCACACGCGTCGTCACGTCGGTCGCGAGCGTACGCTGCGCCGCGCGTCCTTCAGGTGCCGTGCGTACGGCGTGATCGAGCGCCTCGATGTCCTCGCGCTCCAACAGCGTGAAGAATCGCAGGAACCGGGACACATCACGATCGTCCGCGCCCATCCAGAATTGAAAGAAGCGGTAGGGTGACGTGCGTGTGGCATCGAGCCACACGGCGCCGGCTTCACTCTTGCCAAACTTCGAGCCGTTGGCATTGGTGATCAGAGGAAACGTCAGCGCGTGGGCTTCGGCGCCCGTGGTTCGACGAATCAGCTCAAGGCCCGCGGTGATGTTGCCCCACTGGTCGCTCCCGCCAACCTGCAGCGTCACGCCTTCACGCTGATGCAGCTCCAGAAAGTCGTGCGCCTGCAGCAACATGTACGAGAACTCGGTAAACGAGATGCCGTCGTCGAGACGCGACTTCACCGAATCCTTGGCCAGCATGTAGTTCACCGAGAAGTGCTTCCCGGTGTCTCTCAGGAAATCGAGCAACGACAGACTCGTCAGCCACTCCGCATTGTTCATCAGCCGGGCGCCGCGCGGCCCTTCGAAGTCGAGGAAGCGCGCCAACTGGAGCCGAATGGCCTCGGCGTTCTCGGCAATCGTCTCCAGAGTCTGCAATGTGCGCTCACTACTGCGACCGCTCGGATCACCGATCATGCCGGTGCCGCCGCCGACCAGCGCGATGGGCCGATGACCGGCGCGCTGCAAATGCATCAGCCCCATCACGGGGATGAGATTGCCGACGTGCAGGCTGGACGCGGTCGGGTCGAACCCGCAATAGCC
>JBEBIR010000616.1:0-2646 GCA_040080315.1 Gemmatimonas sp. | reverse complement strand
CAGTGCGTACGACTGAAAGACGAGTCCGGTACGACGTTCATGGGGCGCGCGCTCATAGCCCGCGGCGGTATCGAGCCAGACTTCGCCGTTGCACGTGATGTGCGCCGACGCGGGTCGGTACAGTCCCGCAATACTGCGAAGGATGGTCGTCTTACCGGCGCCGGATGGGCCGATCAACGCCATCGTCCGGCCCTGCCAACACGAGAACTGCACGTTCAACGGAATCGGTGAGTCCTGACGGAGCATCACCTCCAGCGTCGGCCTATCCATGGCGCCGCCCGATACGGCCCGTCGCCCCGTACGCGATCGCGATCGCCACTACCGACACGAACACCAGCGCAGCCGCCATGAGGCCGGCCGACGACTGATCAAAGGCCTGCACCCGATCGTAGATCGCCAGGGCGGCTGTTTTCGTTTCGCCCGGAATCGATCCACCGATCATCAGCACGACACCGAACTCGCCCATCGTGTGCGCGAAGGTCAACACGAACGATGACAGCACACCCGGCCAGGCGAGTGGCAACTCAATACGCCAGAATGTCTGCGCAGACGTGAGACCGCTCACCCAGGCGGCCTCGCGCACGTCAACCGGGAGCGATTCGAAGGCCCGCTGCATCGGCTGCACAGCGAATGGGAGGTTCACCAGCATCGAGGCGAACAGCAGTCCCTGAAACGTGAAGACCAGACCATGACCAAACAGGGAGGTCCACAGTTCGCCGATCGCGGAATTGCCGCCGAGGCTCACCAGCAGATAGTAGCCGAGCACGGTCGGTGGCAGTACGAGCGGCAGGGCGATCAGCGCCTCAAGAATGCCTTTCGCGCGGCGGACGCGAAACACGAGAAATCGCGCCAGCAATATTCCCATCGGCGCGAGCAGCGCGGTGGTCCACGCCGCGAGCTTCAGCGAAAGCGCAAAGGCCGTCCAATCCATTCCGGCTTGTGGGTTCAACGAGATCGGCACCCGCGAAATATGAACCGAGGTCGCCGAAAGGCGACGGCTTGGCCCCGAACGAGCACCGTCAACTCAACGGAAGGTTTGGATGCTGAGCATTCAACTTGCGGCGACGCTCAGCGGCATCGAAGGTGCGCCACATGTTGTAGGCAAATCCATACGCGCCGATCGCCCACAAGCTCCCGCCGATCGCCGTGACGGGTACACTGGCCGTGCCAATGACCGGAGCGAGCATGAATCCCGCGACCAAACCGGTCAACCCGAGATTGGCGAGCCAAATGTGCGCCGAAGCCAGTGCGCTGCTGTGAATCGGATGGCCGAAGAATCGGGGAAGCATCTGATATCCCACACCGAAAATCATCATGACGACAAAGCCCACCAGATTCATGTGGGCGTGCGCAGGACGGTAGACCACCCAGGCAGGATGGATGGCCATCGCCAGCCCAAGTGTGATGCCCAGAACGAACCAGAGCAGGCTGGCCCGGATGAATGCCTTGGCGTACCAATCCATGGTGTGTCCCTGTTCGGTTGTGATGCACGGAAAGGAAACGCTTTCCGGCGCCGCCGCAACGGACGCTTCTACCGCGAAACGATCTGGCCTGGGCGCCGTAATGCACGAGACGCCCTGACGGATGGCGCCATCGGCGCTATTCTCATTACGTGCTCAGTCGGTCGCCCTGACAGGGGCGCCACCAACCCACCTCTCGGCCAACCTCCAATCTCCATGCACGCCCTCGCTCTGCGCGCAACACTCGCGCTCGCGGCCGCAGCGACATTTTCCGCCTGCGCGCCTTCACGGACTCCCAGCCTTGCGCCATCCCCCGCCAGCGATCCGCGCAACAACCTGAAAGCGGGACTCTTCGACGCGGCCGAGCTGTCGTCCAATCTCAAGGTCGTGGCGAAGGTCGCATCGCCGCAGGGCTTCCTCGGGCAAACGAACTCGGACCTCGCATTCACCGGCAACTACGTCATTCAGGGCAACTACAACGGTCCGGTGGTCTGGGATATCAGCACCCCGTCGGCGCCCAAGCTCGTGGTGGCCTACGAATGTCCGGCGTCACAAAACGACGTGTCTGTGTACAAGAACCTGATGTTCATGTCGGCGGAAGCGCTGAACGGCCGTCTCGATTGCAAACCCGGCGGCGTGCGCGAGCCGGTGAGCAAAGAGCGCATGCGTGGCGTGCGCATCTTCGATATCAGCAACATCCGTGAACCCAAACTCGTCGCCAACGTGCAGACGTGCCGCGGTTCACATACCCACACCGTCCTCGAAGATCCCAAGGATCGCAACAACGTATACATCTACGTGTCCGGTTCGTCGGGCGTGCGCCCCACGGGCGAGTTGGCGGAGTGCGTCGCCAATGTCCCCAGCAGCGAAGCCAACTCGTCGCGACTGCGCATTGAGATCATCAAGGTGCCGCTGGCCGATCCCTCGAAGGCGGCCGTGGTCGGTCGCGCGAATATCTTTGCCGGACTCGGCGCGCCCAAGACCCACGGTGCCTCTGCCGCCGACAAGGCGGAGCTAGACGCGGCCAAAGCCAAGGGTGCGTTCACCGTGATGATCCCGGTCATGAACGAAGAGATCGTTCTGCCGAGTCAGTTCGTGAAGCCGGTCATTGACAGCATCATGAAGGCGCGCGATGCCACGACACCAAACGCGGCCGACACCGCGGCCGCGCGTCCAGTCGTCAACG
>JBEBIR010000615.1:0-2652 GCA_040080315.1 Gemmatimonas sp. | reverse complement strand
AACATGGCGATCCATTTCGGGTTCCACGACGAACGGCATCGCGGGCATGGGGCGGCACTGGAGAACACGAATCGCGTCCTGGCCGACATCGTCGGTGTTCAGCCGGGCGAGCGGGTGCTGGATGCGGGCTGCGGCATTGGTGGCAGCAGTTTGTGGCTTGCCCGCAATCGGGGGGCGGAGGTGGTTGGCATTACGCTTGTTCCCAGTCAGGTGCGTCGCGCGCGCAGCGAGGCCGCTCGACAAGGCTTGGGTGCCAAGGTGCGGTTTGACGTAGCCGACTACACCGACACCAAGCTGGACGACGCATCCTTCGATGTGGTGTGGGCCCTTGAAAGCGTGTGCCACGCGCCGGACAAGGGCGCCTTCTATCGCGAGGTGTCACGCGTGCTGCGGCCGGGTGGTCGTGTGGTCGTCGCCGAGTATTTCCGCACGCGACGTGACCTCCCGGATGCGGATGAAACCGTCGTGCGAGAGTGGCTTGATGGCTGGGAGATTCCCGACATCGACACGCTGGAGGAGCACGTGGGAGCGGCCACGAATGCCGGCCTGATGGCGGTGCACGTGGAGGATCACACACACGCGACGCGACCGTCGCTGCGCCGCGCGCATGATCGCGCGCGAATGGCGCATCCGCTGCTGACGGCCTGTCACATGATCGGGGTTCGCAACAACATCCAGCACCGCAACGCCGTCGCGATTCAGCGTCAGTATCAGGCGCTGTTGCGCGACACGTGGTTCTACGCCGTGTTGACGGCAAGGAAGCCGGTATAGTCCGGCACGTTTCATCATCTGAGCGCTGGCCATGAAACTCGGTGGCTATTCCGTAGGCGACGCCGTCTGGGAAGAGCCGGCCTGCACGGTCCATTCAGGGGCCGAGACAGGCACGAATCGACGCGTGCTCATTCGTGTGCCGCGAGTGGCCGGTCGATCGTCGGACGCGACGGACCGGTTGCGTCGCGACTACGAGATCGCGCGCAGCTTGTCGGCCGAGCTGGCGGTCACGCCGATCGCGCTGGAACGATTCGACGGTGGCGTCGCACTCGTCCTCGAAGACAGTGGCCTCCGTCCACTACACCAAGTCGTCGCCGTGCGTCGACTCGATCTGGTGGAAGTGCTCGAGATCGGATCGGCGCTGGCCACGGTGGTGGGTCAGATCCACGCGCGACGCGTCATCCACAAGAATCTCTCGCCGCACAGCATCTGGTATGACCAATCGCGTGGCGAGATACGCGTCGCTGATTTTGGTATCGCGGGGCGCATCGCCGAGGACGGATACCAAATTCCGCTCGCGGGTCACATCGAGGGGCTGCTCACGCACATAGCGCCCGAGCAAACGGGTCGACTCGTTCGCGTGGTGGACCACCGCGCCGATCACTACGCCATTGGCGTGGTGCTGTATCAACTGGTGACGGGTCGCCTTCCGTTCAGTTCCACCGACCCGCTGCAGCTGGTGCACGCGCATCTGGCGCGCATTCCCATCGCTCCGCACGAACTGGACGCGGCAATTCCGGTCACCGTGTCGCGCATCGTGATGAAGCTGCTGGCCAAGGCACCGGACGAACGATACCAGAGCGCGTATGGATTGCGCGCGGATCTGCTGGAGTGTGTGGCGCAGCTCCGCGCCAGTTCGCGAGTCGAGCCGTTCGACATTGGCACGCACGATTCGTTTGAGACATTCCAGATCTCGCAGAAGCTGTATGGCCGAGACGATCCGCGCGCGGCGCTGCTCGACGCCCTCGCGCGAACCCTGACGGGCGACACGCGGTTGGTATTGGTGACCGGAGCCCCCGGCTCGGGAAAGTCCGTCCTCGTCAGCGAATTGCAGAAGGCTATCCTGGAGGCGAACGGCCATTACGTCTCGGGCAAGTTCGATCAGTTTCGAAACGACGTGCCGTATGCCGGCATTGTCCACGCGCTCCGGGAACTGGTCGGGCAGATCCTCAGTCGCTCCGATCAAGAACTTGCCGCGTGGCGTGAGAAGTTGTTGGCGGCCCTCGGGACCAGAGGGCAAGTACTCGTCGACGTCATTCCAGCACTGGAGCTGATCACCGGTCCGTGTCCGGCCGTGCCAAGTCTGCCGGTCGAGGAGGATCGAAACCGTTTCAACTTTGTGTTCCGCGACTTTACCCGCGCGCTGGCCGATGTGTCGCATCCGCTGGTGTTGTTCCTCGACGACTTGCAGTGGGTCGATGCGGGCTCGCTCAGTCTGTTGCAACTGCTCGTGACGGACCCCTCCACGCGACATCTCCTGGTGGTGGGGGCCTATCGGGAGGGAGAGGTGCATCGGGAGAGCCGATTGCTGGCTGCGCTGGATGCGCTCGACCGTGAGAACGTGGTGGTCCAGCGTATCGCACTGCCGCCACTGTCGGTTGGCGATGTCCAGACACTGATTCAGGACACGCTGCGATGCGGGGAGCGCGCGGCACACGCGCTGGCCGAACTGGTGCACGGAAAGACGGAAGGGAATCCGTTCTTCGTGAATCAGTTTCTGCAGTTTCTATACGATGAAGGGCTCCTGTCATTCGATCGTGAATTGCGCCGTTGGAGCTGGGATCTCGAGCGGATCGAGTCGGAGGGCATCACGGACGACGTGGTGGACCTGATGACCACGCGGATTACGCGACTCTCCGGCGAGGGGCAGCGAACCCTCAA
>JBEBIR010000614.1:0-2652 GCA_040080315.1 Gemmatimonas sp. | reverse complement strand
GTTCTAGACTGAGAACTGAGAACTGAGTACTGAGTACTCAGTTCTCAGTACTCAGTACTCAGTATTTACAGCCCGTCCATTTTCCGCCGGGCGTGCAGTCGGGAAGGGACCGTCGCGGGGGCACGAGAGCGCGCACGCTGTCGGCTTGCTGTGTGCGACCCTGCCCGGCCAGCGCGTCGGCCAGACTCCGGCGAAAACGCGGCAGCATGGAGTCGAGATCTCCGGTCGCGGGCAGGGCCGCGATGCCGGCGCGCAGTTCGCGTTCCGCGTCACTCCAGCGATGGCGCTGCAAGGCATTCATTCCCAGATACAGGTGTCCGAACACCATGGAAACCGGCACGTGCTGACTCCGCACGCGATCCATCGCCGCATGCCCGACACTGTCGGCGATCACCCAGTCCTGTGTCGCCCACGCCGCTTCCATGCGGATCATGGCGAAATACATCAACTCCTCGCCGGCAATATCCTCGAGTCCTGACACGATACCCCACGAGCGCACTGCCAATTCCTGTTGTTGCGCACGGTCGCCACGTGCACCGGCAATGGCGGCCGCGCGCGCGGTGAGCGACGCCATCGCCATCGACGTGTCGCCATAGGCCAATCGAAACCCTGGCATGACCGCCTGCAGCAACGAATCGGCGACCGCCACGTTGCCCAACGCCAACAGCCCTTCAATCTCACAACCGGCCGCAAAGAGTCGTTCCAGCGACACCTGCGCCTGCAGGGCGTCGGTGAAGCTCGCGATGCGACGACAGCGCCGCACGTACTCACGGGGATCACGCCGCAACCACGACGACGTCGCGGCCAGCGTCGCTTCAGCGCGCGCACGCGACATCGATACCGGAGCAGCACGCGTGGTGTCATAGGCCAGCGCCGCCTTGGCGATGGAATCGGCCTCGCGGATAGCGCCCGACGCGATGCGGACGTTGGCCAGCGCCGCCAGCGCCTTCACGTGCAATTCCGGCTCGGTCGCATCCCGACCCTTCAGCGCCGCAAGTGCGTCCCGCAATGTGCGCTCGGCCTCGCGCGGACCGACCAGTCGAAACTGGGCCAACGCCAATTCCAAACTGGCCGCGGCGAACTCGGTGCTGAGCGCGCCATACGCGGCGCGGGACAGAATCTGCGCCGAGTCCAGCACGCGGCGCGCCTCACGAAGTCGACCCTGCGCGTTGTAGTTCGCGCCGATCGCCGTATACAAGCGCGCGCGAATGCGCTCGTCGTTCGGAAACTGACGCGGAACCTGGCGCAACGCGCTATCCAGCAATTGCGCTACGGTTCCGCGCGGTCCGACCCGCACCAGCGGATCACTCGACGAGGCGTCGGGACCGGCCACCAGTCGCGCCATGAATTCCGCCGCGCGCTCGGAGCGCTCAGCTTCCAGCTGACGCGCGCGCGACTGTCCGGCAATCGCGATCAGACTACCGATGATCACCGTGACCATCGTCGTCGCCGACACCACCAACGCCCGTCGGCGACGCACAAACGCGCGGACGCGATACGCCACGGTATCAGGACGCGCGAACACGCGATCGCGTCGGAGATGTCGCAGGATATCATCTGATAGCGCGGCGGCTGAGCCATACCGACGCTCGGGTTCCTCGCGCATGGCCATGTGCGTGATCGCGTCGAGCTCCCCGCTCAGCGCGCGATGCAATCGATCGGCGCTCGTGAATCCGCGCGCCTGTGCAGCGGCCACGCGATCCTGCGGAGTCACCGCAGCCGCGTCCGTTCCCGGTTCAACGCCGGTCAGCAGCAAGTGCAGCAGGGCGCCAAGTGCGTAGACATCGGTGAGCGTCGACACCACCCCACCGGACAGTTGTTCCGGCGCGGCGTAGGCGCGTGTGAACGGTGACAGTCCGGCTCCGGTCAGTGTCCCTTCCCCGCCCTTGTCGTCAAGCAACTTCGCGACGCCAAAGTCCAGCAATTTCACCGCGCCGTCCGTGGTGACCATGACATTGGTGGGTTTGATGTCGCGGTGCACCACCAGATTCCGATGAGCGAATTGCACGGCCGCGCACACCTGCCGAAACAGGTCGAGACGAGCCGCCAGTCCGAGGCGGTGCTCGTCGCAGTACTGATCAATGGGCACACCGTCGACGTATTCCATCGCCAACCACGGCGTGCCTTCAACGGTCGAACCACCGTCCAGCAACTGGGCAATATTCGGATGTTGCAGACCCGCGAGTATCTGCCGCTCCGATCGGAATCGCTGCAGCAACACGTCGCTGTCGGCGCCCCGCCAGATCGTCTTGATTGCCACGCGATGTTGATAGCTGTCATCGACGCGCACCGCTTCGTAGACCGCTCCCATACCGCCACGACCAACCTGTCGGACGACCTCGTAGGAGCCCAGCCGGCGACCCACGAGCGAAAGCGGGCGAAACTCGTCGATGTGACCGCGCGGGTCGGGCTCAAATCGGTCACCGTCGGCCTCCGCGGCCTGCAGAAGGGAGCGCACCTCTGCTCGAACGGTCGCGGGGAACGACTCGTCCGCGAGCACCCTGTCCCGCTCCGCCGAGTCGGCCGCCTCCAGGCGGTCCCATAGCGCCTTCACCGCCGCCCACTCCGGTTCGGAAACGTGCTCGGCCGACGAGTCAATAGGCATGAGGGAATATGCCGTGCGTTGAGACGTGTGTCGTCCCCCTCCCCGCC
>JBEBIR010000613.1:0-2657 GCA_040080315.1 Gemmatimonas sp. | reverse complement strand
GTTCGCTGACATCGGTGTGCTGATCTGCTGGGATCAATGGTATCCCGAAGCGGCGCGCATCACGTCGATGCTGGGCGCGCAGATTCTGTTTTATCCCACGGCGATCGGTTGGCATCCCGCCGAGAAGGCCGCGTTCGGCACGGCGCAGGTTGACGCGTGGCGCACCGCACAGCGCGCGCACGCGATTGCCAACGGAGTGTTTGTGGCCGCGCCCAATCGTGTGGGGTTCGAAGCGGAGGCAGGCACTGACGGCCTGGAGTTCTTCGGTCAGTCATTTGTTTGCGACCCGTTTGGGCGCTATCTGGCTCAGGCGGGCGCCGACCCGGCCATTCTCACGGCGCGTTGCGACTTGTCGCTCATTGAGGAAACACGGCGCAACTGGCCGTTTTTTCGCGATCGCCGTGTGGATGCGTACGGACCGATCACACAGCGATGGCTGGGCGGATCGTGAGCGGACCGATCACGACGCCGGTGTATCGCATGCCGGCCGAGTGGGAACGGCATGACGCGACATGGATATCGTGGCCGCATCACGAGCCCGATTGGCCGGGGAAGCTTGCGCCGATTCCATGGGTGTACGCCGAGATTGTGCGCGCACTGAGTCCGCACGAACGCGTGGAGATTTTCTGTCACGACGAAGCCGTGCGGGAATCGGCGCGCCACGCGCTCACCATGCACGATGTCGACGCCGCGACGTATCGCTTGCATGTGCAGCCATCCGATCGCGTGTGGCTACGCGATGCGGGGCCTACGGGTGTGCATCGCGCCGATGGATCGGTGGCGCTGGTCCACTGGGGATTCAATGCGTGGTCCAAGTACGACAACTTCGCGCTAGACACGCTCATTCCAGCGGCGGTGGAACGCATCACCGGGCTGCCTCGCGTGGAACCGGTGCGCCACGATACGCAACAGCGGCTGGTGCTTGAGGGTGGCGGTATCGAAACCGATGGCGCGGGCACGATGCTGGTCACCGAAGAGTGGCTGCTGAGTGACGTACAGGTGCGCAATCCCGGTCTCACACGCGCGCAGTACGAGCACGCGTTCGGCGAGTATCTGGGCATCACCCACACCATCTGGTTGGGCGAAGGGTGTGTGGGCGACGACACGCATGGTCACGTGGACGACATTGCACGCTTTGTGGCACCCGGCGTGGTCGTGCTGGCGCATGAGACGAACGCGGCCGACGAAAATCATGCTCGTTCGCTGGACAATTTGCGCCGCCTCGAGGGCGCGCGCGACGCGCGTGGTGAGCCGTTGCGCGTGGTAACGCTGCCGTTTCCGCGTGCCGTGGTGATGGACGGTGCGAGATTGCCGGCGAGCTACGCGAACTTCTACATCGCCAATGGTGTGGTACTGGTACCGACCTTCAACGACGAAAACGATCGCCTGGCGCTGAACATCCTCGCCGAGCAGATGCCGCAGCATCGCGTGGTTGGGATCCACGCGGTTGACCTCGTGTGGGGACTTGGTACGCTTCATTGTCTGACACAACAGCAACCTGCCTCTCAAAACGCCTCCGCATGACCGATCCCCTCCAGTCCGTGACGACACCAGACCCGAACCTGCCGATGTGGGCGCGCAAGCAGCAAAACGCCGCCAATCCCCTGTCTGATGAGCGTATGCTGGCGTTCATCGGTCCGAAGTGGCCCACCTACCAGGTCAAGTTCGCGCCGTTTCTGGAGGATCCGGCGTTCGTGCCCACCTGGAATTGGAGTGCGGCGTTCTTCCAACCGGCATGGTTCCTCTATCGAAAGCTCTATTTCGCCGCCTTTGGCTTCATGCTCCTCCGTGGTCTGGCCTTCCAAATGCTCACGGGCTCTGAAACGCAGTTGACGATGACCGAGATGCAGAAGCCCGAGAACAGAGGCGTCTTGATGATGTGGCTCGCGGTCGGGGTTTCGTCTATGATCGCCGCCGGCGGCGTGGCGAACTGGCTGCTCTTTCGCCGGGCCCGCGCCGCAGTCCGTATTGCCCTTGCTCAGGAAATGCCCAACACCGAAGAGCTCCCTTGGCTGGCGCGGGTTGGTGGAACCAGCCGGACTGGCGTTGCCTTGGTCGTGGCGCTGAACATCATGGTGTTTTACGCCGCGTTGGGCGCCTGATTGCGGGTATTTCAGTCCTTTCGCTCGCCCTCGTGCCCGCCCCGGAACCACTTTAGTGGTCGCCCGGGGTATGGATGGTGACGCCCTTCCGTGCTCAGGTGTTGTCCCCTTGATGAATGACGCGGAGCTGATAGCTCGGACCCGCGCCGGGGACCCGGACGCATTCGGCGCCTTGGTTTCGCGCTACTACGACGCGTGCTGGCGTTTCGCGTATCACATGCTTGGAGAACGGGCCGATGCGGAAGACGTGGTTCAGGAGTCGTTTTTGCGCGCATACCTCGCGATCGGTCGATACGACGAGCGCGATCAGTTTCGCGGCTGGCTCTTTCGCATACTGACCAATCAGTGTCGCAACGCCCTGACCGCGCGCGGACGACGCACCCGTCGTTTCGTGCAGGACGAGGTGGCCATTGAACGGGCTGCCGCTCCACTGTCTGCCATCGCTCCCGGCGTTGAAGACGCCGCCCTGTCGCGCGCCCTGGCGCAACTCGACGCGAGTCAACGCGAAGCGCTGCTGCTCAAGTACGCTGAAGGTCTCGAGTACACCGAGATGGC
>JBEBIR010000062.1:0-11630 GCA_040080315.1 Gemmatimonas sp. | reverse complement strand
CGGGTGCGATCGTGATTGACGTTGGCATGAATCACCTGCCCGATGCAACGCGGGCCAAGGGCACGCGACTGGTCGGCGACGTGCACTTCGAGAGCGCGGTGACGGTTGCCTCGAAAATTACGCCGGTGCCAGGTGGCGTCGGCCCGATGACCATTGCCATGTTGCTGCGCAATACCGTGCGCGCGGCCGAGCGCACGCTTCACGTCGCCGTGGCCTGACCCCGTGTCCGCGCGGCGAACGAGTGCCTATGGACCACCGCCCGCGTCCGATGTCGGAACGCCCGGCTGCGACCCCGAGAACGCGATCGCCGTTCACACGCTGACCTCGGCCACCAAGGACCTTATTGAGGGCGCGTTTCCGCCGCTCTGGGTGCGTGGCGAGGTCAGTGATTTCAAGGCGCATCGCAATGGCCACTGGTATTTTGCGCTGCGTGACGCCGATGCACAGGTGCGCTGCGTGGTGTGGAGCAGTCAGCAACGACGAATTCCCGCGATGCCGGACGATGGCATGCAGGTGGCGGCGCTCGGCCAGATGACGGTGTGGCCCGCCCGCGGCGATTTGCAGTTCTCCGTGTTTGCCATCGAGGCGCACGGCGACGGTCTGTGGCGCAAAGCGCTCGAAAAGACGCGATTGCGGTTGGAAAAAGACGGATTGCTCGATCCGACGCGAAAGCGCGCGTTGCCGTCGTTTCCAAGACGGATCGCGGTGATCACGAGTCTCGACGGCGCGGCGCTGCACGACGTCATCACGGTAGCGCGCAGCCGAAGTGCCGACGTGGAGATTGTTGTGGTTGCCGCCAAGGTGCAGGGAGACGGTGCGCCAGAGTCGCTGGTTGCCGCTATTAAACGGGTCGGTCGTTGGGGTGGCGCGGACCTGCTGATCATCGGGCGCGGGGGCGGCGCCCGTGAGGACCTGTGGGCCTTCAACGATGAGCGAGTGGCGCGTGCGCTGGCGGCCTGCCCGGTACCGACGGTGTCGGCGGTTGGTCACGAAGTCGACATCACGATCTGCGACCTGGTGGCCGATGCGCGTGCGGCCACGCCATCGGCCGCCGCCGAGATGGCGGTGCCTTCACGTCGAGAGGTTCTCGCGCGCGTTGATGCCTTGAGTAAGCGACTCGCGGCGGCCGCGCGGCGACGCGAGGATCGCGCCGTGTCGTCGCTGGCTCAGGTTCAGAAGCGACTATCGGTTGCCGCTGGTCGATTGGTCGAACGGCGTCGCGCTCGCGTCGAAACGCTGGCCGGTCGTCTGCAGGCGTTGTCACCGCTTTCAACACTCGCCCGAGGTTTTGCCGTGGCGCGGCGGCCCGACGGCGCTACCTTGAGCAGCAGGGAGCAGCTTCGTCCGGGGATGTGGTTCGATTTATGGCTTCGAGACGGTATTGTTTCCGCCGAGGCCGGTAAAAGTCGCGCGCTGCCGGACGGCGTGCCCCAGTCCTTCGCACGGGAGTCGCCGTGACGTTCGAACAGACGCTCCACCGGCTTGAAGACATCGTGCGCGAACTTGAACGCACTGATCTCGATCTCGACAAGGCCCTGGGACTTTTCGAAGAGGGGATCGTGCACCTGCGGTCCGCCGCGCAGGCACTGCAGCAAGTGGACGCGCGTGTGCAGCAACTCGTCGAGGCTGCAGACGGATCGTTCTCGGTGTCCGAGCTGAGCGGTTGATCCCGTGCAGACCGATATGGGAACGGAGTCGCTGTCCGATAGCTTTGCGCAGGCCCGTGGCGAATTGCAGCTCGCGCTCGCGGTGTTCTGCACCCGTTGGCTTGGCGAGATTGATACGCGCACGGCGGATGCGATACGCTACTCACTCCTGGGCGAAGGCAAACGGCTTCGGGCGATCCTGTTGCTCGAAGCGTATCGGGCGTGTGGTGGCACGGGCGATGCCAGCCATCTTGCGGCCTCCGTCGAAGTGGTGCATGCCTATTCGCTGGTGCATGACGACCTCCCCTGCATGGACGATGATGACATGCGACGCGGTCGTCCAACGGTGCATCGCGTGTACGGCGTGCCGATCGCCACGGCGGCTGGGCTCGCGATGGTCCCGCTGGCGGCCCGAAGTGCCTGGCATGCCGCGCGCGCGCTGGGACTTCCGGATCACGAAGCCGCGGACATCGTGCGCGAATTGATGGAGGCCTCTGGTGGTGGCGGGATGATCGGCGGACAACTGCTTGACCTTGAGGCAGAGGGCGTACACCTGACTGTGGACGCGCTGGAACGCGTGCATCGTCTCAAGACGGGCGCATTGATCACGGCGTCGGTGACCCTGGGGGCGAGAGCGGCACGGGCTACGGCGCGCCAGCGACTCGCGCTCGCGCACTACGGTGCGGCACTCGGGCTCGCGTTTCAGATCGCCGACGACGTGCTTGATGTCACGTCCACCACAGACGAATTGGGAAAGACGGTGGGTCGTGATGTCGATTTGAACAAGAGTACGTATCCCGCGCTGCTGGGGATCGAAGGTGCGGTTGCCAAGGCGGTGGCGTTGGTTGACGAGAGCTGCGCGGCCCTGGCAGAGGAGCAGTTGCTCACACCACCACTTGAACGTTTGGCCCGTTTCATTGTAGAACGGCGGTCCTGAACACGCGGTACCCTTGGCGTCGACTGGTTGGCGCCGTCACTTTTGTTTTCTTCATGTCGATTCTCGAACGCATTCAGTCCCCGGCCGATCTTCGAACGCTGTCCCGCGACGACCTGCGCGTCCTCGCGCAGGACATGCGTGAGCGTCTCATCGACGTGTGTTCCCGCACGGGCGGTCACATCGGAGCCGGCCTCGGCGTCGTGGAGCTGACGATCGCGCTGCACACGGTGTTCGACACACCGCGCGACCAACTCGTCTGGGACGTGGGGCATCAAGGCTATCCGCACAAGTTGCTCACCGGACGCAATGCGTTGATGGAGAGCCTGCGCCAGGAAGACGGCCTCTCGGGCTTTCTGAAGCGCTCGGAGAGCGAGTACGACACGTTCGGCGCGGGACACGCGGCCACCGCAATTTCGGCGGCGCTCGGCATCGCGGCCGGTCGGGACGTGCTTTCCGAGCATTTCAAAGTGGCGGCCATCATCGGCGACGGCTCGATGGGCTCGGGGTTGGCGTACGAGGGCCTCAACAACGCGGGCCATTCAGATCGCGACATCATTGTTGTGCTGAACGACAACGAGATGTCGATCGCGCCCAACGTCGGCGCGATGCACAAGTATCTCACGAGTATCCAGCGCAATCCGCTGTACAATCGGGTGCGTTCACGCATTGGGGACCTGGTCGACAACGCGCCAGCCCCATTCACTGCGATGAGCACACTCGTGCGAAAGTGGGAGGAGAGCGTCAAGTCATTTCTCACCCCCGGCGTCCTGTTCGAGGAGTTGGGATTTCGTTACTTCGGTCCGATCGACGGACACGACATCGACGCGCTCCTGGAGACGTTCGCTGCCGTGCGGGGAATGAACACGCCGCGATTGGTGCACGTCATTACACAGAAGGGACGCGGCTTTCCGGCCGGCGACCACGGCGAGAAATGGCATGCATTGCCGCCGGGGCACGATCCGAGCACGGGCAAGCAGTTGAAAGCGAGCACGGCGAATCAGGCATGGACCGCCGTGTACGGAAAGGGATTGCTGGAGTTGGGCACCGAACGCAAAGACGTGGTGGTCATTACCGCGGCGATGCCGGGAGGCACCGGCACGGGCGCGTTCGCCAAGGCGTTTCCCGATCGCTTCTTTGACGTGGGCATTGCCGAGGGACACGGCGTCACCTTCGCCGCCGGACTCGCGACGCGTGGATTGCGGCCCATCGTGACGATCTACTCCACATTTCTGCAGCGCGGGTACGACAATATCATTCACGACGCCGCGATCCAGCACTTGCCGGTGATCTTCGCGATGGACCGTGCAGGTCTGGTGGGTGAAGATGGCGAAACACATATGGGCATGTATGACATCCCGTACATGCTGGCCGTGCCGGGCATGACGGTGACGGCCCCGCGTAACGGCGCCGAGATGCTGGGATTGCTGCGGGCCGGCGTCGAACACACCAGTGGTCCCTTCTGCCTGCGGTATCCGCGCGACGCGTCGCCGGATACACCGCCCGCGATGTCGGAGATTCCGGCGACGCCGTACGGCACGTGGGACGTGGTTCGTCACGGTCGCGATTTTGCGATCCTCGCGGTTGGTACCATGGTCGAGACGTCGCTCACGGCGGCCGACGCATTGGCCGCAGAGGGACTCGACATCACCGTGGTGAACTGCCGTTACCTCAAGCCGTTCGACGAGGTCACGCTCAATGCGATACTCGCTGAACACACTCAAGTGTTGACCGTGGAGGAAGGCACCGTCGTGAACGGATTTGGTGCGTACATCAGCGCCATCATTCAGCGACTGGCACCGACGGTGCGCACGGGCACGCATGGCGTGCCAGACCGCATCATCTACGCGGCGTCGCGTGCGAAGCAGCTGGCCTCGCTGGGGCTGGACGCCCCGGGCATCGCCGATCGCGTGCGCGCGCTGCATACCTCCGACGCGATGGCCGGCTGATGCGCGTCGGAATCATCGGTCATCGCGGCTACGTAGGACTGCCGGACATTCTCAGCACGCTCGTCGAGATTTCGCCGGCGCTTGGCCTCACCTTGGCGTTCGAAGCGGAGCTGTGGGAGATTGCACAAGAAGGCGAACGACTCGTTCACCCGCAGCAGGTCGACGCGCTCTTTACACTGGGTGGCGACGGAACCCTTTTGCGTGGCGCGCGCTTCCTCAACGGGTACGCCGTGCCGATCCTCGGGATCAACCTCGGCCGCCTGGGATTTCTCACCAGTTGCAGCGCGGATGAGTTCGAACTGGGCGTGCGCCGCTTTGCCGCGGGCGACTTTGTGTCGGAGGCGCGCATGGTGCTGGCGTCCTGCGCGCTCGATCGGAATGGAGAGCAACGTTGCGAATGGCTGGCCGTCAACGACGTCGTGCTGCACAAGGGTGGATTTGTACGCGTGGTGAAGCTGTCGGTGTTTGTCGACGAGGAGATGATTGGCCAGTATTCCGCCGATGGACTCATCTTGTCGTCGCCGACCGGATCCACCGGCTATTCGCTCTCTGCTGGTGGACCGATCGTCGTGCCCACGTTGGCCAGCATCGTGCTGACACCGGTCTCTCCGCATACGCTGGCGATGCGCCCGCTGGTGTTGCCGCCCGACGTGGTGGTGAAGGTGCGTGCAGATGATGGGCCTGACGAACTATTGGTAACCATCGACGGGCAGGTGGGCACTACGTTCACGAGTGGGGAAACACTCGTCGTGCGTCGGGCTGCCAATCCCGTGCATATCGTGCGCTTCCCGGGCACGACGTTTTTCAGCCGCATGCGTCGGAAGTTCGGTTGGGGCGGACTCAGCGAACGAGACGGCGAGACGGCTTGATTCCCACCTCCCATCGCCACTCGGATGCTCATTGAGCTGCGTCTGCGCAACGTGGCGGTCATCGACACGGTGACGCTTCCGCTGTCTGGAGGACTCAACGTGCTCACCGGCGAAACCGGTGCCGGCAAGTCGCTGATCGTGGGTGCGCTGGGCATGTTGCTGGGTGAGCGCGCGGCGTCCGATCGAGTGCGTTCGGGCACCGACAAGGCCACGGTGGAGGGTGTGTTCGAGTTGAAGTCCGGACACACGGTGCGCGTGGCGCTGGACGCACGCGGCATCGAGTGCGACGACGAACTGTTGGTTTTGAAGCGCGAGATTGGCGCCAACGGACGCTCGCGGGCCTGGATCAACGGCACCACGGTCACCGCGTCAGTGCTGGCGGAGATCGGCGCGCTCCTGGTGAGCGTGCATGGACAACACGACTCGCGGCAACTGTTGGAACCCGAGCATCAGCGTGATATCCTCGACGCGTTCATCGGTGCCGACGCGGAGACACGACGCGTGAAGGACGCGTACGCGCATCGCTCCACGCTCGCGGCGCGCGAGCGAGATCTCGATGCCCGTCGTCAGGACGCGGAGCGGCGCGCCGACTACTTGCGATTCGTCGTTCGCGAAATCGACGACGCGCGCCCGGTCATCGGCGAGGACGAGGCGCTCGACTCGGACATTCGACGTTTGAGTCACGCGGAAGAATTGCGCGCCACCGCGACACAGGCCGCGGACGCCATCAACGGCGATGAGCATGCCGCCCTCGGGCGTCTGGGTATCGTGCGACGGGCACTCGCCGCACTCGCGCGAATCGATCCGGATACCACACGATGGCAGGGTGCCTTTGACGGTGCGGTGTATGCGCTGGACGAGCTGTCTCGGGAGCTTGAGGGCTATGCGGAGGCCATCGACGCCGATCCCGATCGGTTGCGAAAGCTCGAGACACGACGGGACCTGGTCCTCGGCCTGATGCGCAAGCATGGTCCCGGCTTGGCGGACGTGCTCACCACTTGGCAACGGGCGCGCGAGGAGTTGGATCTGGTCGACGGCGGAGCACTGGACTTGCGTGCCATCCGCGATGCGCGCGCGGCTGCCGATGGCGCGCTGAGCGAGGCCGCGGCCGAACTCACGCGCAAGCGGAGTGCGGGCGCCGACCAATTGGCGGTCGCGGTCGCCGCACTGCTGCCCGAGCTTGGCATGCCTGACGGGCGATTCGAGTTGTCGATCACTCCGTTGGATGCCATCGGCGAGGGCGGTGCCGAGTCCGTGACATTCCTGGCCGCGCTCAATGCCGGAAACGAATTGCGACCGCTGGGCCGTATTGCCTCAGGCGGCGAGCTGTCGCGATTGATGCTGGCGCTCAGTACGGTGCTTGCCCGCCTGCAGCACGTGCCCACGCTGGTGTTCGACGAAGTCGATGCCGGAATCGGCGGCACGATTGCCTGGCAAGTCGGCGCCCTGATGCGACGCGTCGCCGGTCATCATCAGGTGCTGGCCATCTCGCATCTCGCGCAGATCGCCGCGCGCGCCCACAACCACGTGGTGGTGCGCAAAGGTGCGGTGGGTACGGTCACGACAGCGGATACATCCGTCGTCATCGACGAAGACCGCGTGTTGGAGATTGCCCGCATGCTCGGTGGCGATGCCGATCGCGAGGTGAGTCGCGCCCACGCCCGCGAGCTGCTGGAGCGCGGACGAGTTGAGGAAGCGACATCGCCGCCGGCGTCTCGGCGCGCGCCGAGTCAGCGTCGCGGGAAACCGGTATAGACGCGGAGTTCCAGACGATCACTCGACGTGGCCGCGACGCTGCCGGTGCCGGTGATCGGCGCGACGTGGACGTAGAGGACTTCCACCGGCCACTTCGAGCGTCCGCGTGCATAGCTCGAGAGCGTGGAGAACGTCGCACCGAGCATGTAGGCCTGATACGTCCGCGCATTGACCGCGAAGCGTCCGGCCGTCAGCGAGTCGGACGCGCTGAATGTGTAGCGATCGGCGTCCGATCGCCGATAGAGGTACCCACCGGACAGGCCGAAGAATCGTCCGAGCATCACACGCGGAGCCACTTCGAGGTCAACGCGCCGTCCCAGGGAGCGGTCTGCGGGTTCGATCGTCGACGGAACGAACAGCATCGAGTCGACCAGCAGCGGACGCCGGATCACGGCGCGATCTCCCAGCGGCTGCACAATGCGCAACGTTCCGCTCATCCAGAGGAAACGATTGAACACGACATCCGTCGTGCTCCGCGCCAACAACGCGTTCGCACCATCGCCGATGGGCACATCGAACGCGACGTGCGGGCGATCCGCACCGGCAGTGCCAAATCGCCATCCGGCGGTGAACTGGCTGCGCACGCCAAAGCGCGTTGCGGCCAACCACTGCGCCGGACGCTCTCCAAGTGTGTTGAGCCACAGATAGGAGGCCGTGAGATCGATGTCACCGATGCCGGCGCGTCGCGTGCCGCCCAACGTCGAGTAGTCAAGCCCGTAGGCCGTGTCATTGGCAATGCGTGCGATCGCACCCGGTCCATTCACAATGGTCGCGGACGCCGGCAACACGCCCTCGGTGAGCGTGGTGACACCAAAGCCGTTAAAGGCCGTGCGCATGGACCCGATGAGCGCGTTGATTGCGGCTTGTGTCGCAGAATTGCTGATCGGCACCACCGGCGCACCGCCGCGCACGCTGTCCCCGTATATGGTGACGATGGCATTCTGCGTGGACAGCGCCTGATTCACGAGCTGTTGCGCGCCCGACGGATCCGCTCTGATCGCGTCACAGCCGGTCGCGCTCGCCGGCGCACAGCGCGCGATCTCCGAAGCCAATTGCGTTCGTGACTGTGCGAGCTGCCGCAGCAGCGCGCCATTGGAACTCCGCGCTGCACTCCCCGCGGTGGCGGAGTATGCCGGGTTCTGGCCAACCGTGGCGCCGACGCCTGCGCGATTCAGCACCAGCAGCGCGTTGTCGCGTGATTCGATGTATGGCACGACGACCCCGACCGACAACCTCGGCGTGACTCCCAGTTCGAGCGACAGCGGCGTGATGCTTTGACGTGTGTCGGCCGTGGACTCCAGCGGGCCCAGTGACAACGAAAAGGTCGTCAAGCCGCTCAGCGTGCGTATCGCCTGCTCGGCGGCGCTCAGTTGCGGCAAGCGCGCCGTTCCCAACGCGCCAGTGGCGATCCCGGCATACATGGGTTGCGCGCCGGACGCGGTGAAGATCTTGTCACTCCCCTCCCAGATGCCGGCCACTCGCCACCGCATGGCGCCCTTGGGTAACGCGGTCGCATCCGCACCCGCACCGGTCACGGCCTGCGCGGCCAGTGGCGCGCTGGCACCAAGCAGCAGCGCGATGATCGTCAGAAGGCTGGTGCCGCACGCGGCGAGGGGCCAGCGACAGAGCGGGAGCAACGCAAACCTTATACGAGAAGCAATCGGCGACCGAAACATGCGAGAGGTAAGGCGTGAACAGGGTGGGGCGAAGGTAGATTATACCCTGACGCCAACCACTTCGTTCGACTCAACGTGCAGATACCTACCGTTCCCTGGCAGGTGACAGGCAATCATTGGCTGTCGCTTCCCTGTATTAATCCCGCTGACGGTGCCGTGCATGCCATCGGCGTGTTGCATCGTGGCGCGCGCGCCGCTATTGAGTTCGCCGGAAGCGAGCACTTCGAGGCCGGGACCGGTACGCCGCTCATCGTTCCGGTGCTGCGCGTGGATGGTGAGGTGCGCGCACTGGCCGCTGAAGGCATTGCCTGGGAGCGTGCGGTGGGTTGGCTGCCGACGTTCACCTGCACGGTCGGAACGCTGTTGCTGCGCGGCACCGTGTTCGCCCCGTACGGGCGGGACGCGGATATGGCGGGCGCCGTGTACACCCTCGGGGTCGAGAATCGCGGGACCACGGAGGCCTCGATCGAGATTGCGCTCGAGGGCTCGCTGGGACATCGACAGCAACGGGTGCGGTCGGCCCGCCCGTTCGATGATGAGCATCGCGTGAGTATCGGCGCCGACGACGTGCTGTTGCTTGAGGGCACCGCCATTCCCGGATTGGCCGCGCTTGCCATTGGTACCGACGGTCCCGCCAGACTTGAAGCGCCCACGCGCGCCTCGCATGACGCGTGTGCGTTTGCGATACGGCGCGACCTCGTGGTGGCCCCAGGGGCCACGGTGCAGTGCGCGTTCTACATCACCGTGGGACCCGAGCGGGACGGCGCGCAAGCCACCGTGGGTGTCATGCGTCGTCGTGGCTGGCGGGCGCTACTGACGGCCACACGCGAAGCCCTGTCCAGCATGGAGCAGACGACGGGCAACGATGGCGTCGATCGGCTTATCAATCGCAACCTGCTGTTCGCCTATTTTTATGGTGTAGGGAGGGCGCTCGACGACGCGCACTACTATCTCGTGCGCTCGCGTGCGCCATGGCATGCGGCAGGGGTGACGGTGCGCGATTTCGAGGCCCTGTTGTGGACGCTGCCCGCAGTACAGTTGGCCGACATGGGGCTCGCTCGCGAACTGCTGGTGCGCGCATGCGAGCTGCACGGGTACGCGCCTGGTCAGGGTGTGCACTACTTCGACGGCACGCTCTTCCAGCCGGGATTCGCCATTGAAGGACCGGCCGCCTATGCCATCGCGACCGACCGCTATATCCGCGATAGCAACGACGATCAGATTGTCGAAGAACCAGTCGTTGCCGACACGTTGTATCTCGCGGCCGACGATATCTCCGCGCGGCGTGACACGCAGATTCCGCTGTACTCCACCGAGGTGCTCCCGTCGGGTGTGCCGGCACCGCACCCGTACACGTTGCATGGCAACGCCACCGTCGCGCAGGCGTTGGACGTCCTGCGGCGCACGCTGGACGAAGAGGCGGCGGCCGGACTACAGGACCCGGCTGCGGTGCGCGCCGCGTTGCTCCGACATTTCGCGGTGGACCGCGGTGGCAAGGCGCGTCTGGCGACGTCCATCAATCTCGCCGGCGGAGCCGCACTCGACGATGATCCGGTTGGTTCGCTCATGTGGCTCCCGATGTACGAGGCGCTTGATCGCGAAGACTCGCTGTATCGGCGATCGGTGCGAGCGGTGGCCGGGCAAACATCCGCACTCGCCCCGCAACTTGCCCGACTGCTGGGGCCCGACGGTGGGGAAGTACTGACCTGGCTGCGTCGCGCGCCGCTGGACAACGGCATTGCTGCGGAATCGGTTGATGCAGAGGGACGCGCCATCGAGAACGGCGGCGATGCGGCGCTCGCTGGACTGCTGGCCTACACGGTGTGGTACACCGCGCACGCCCATGGATTGCGCGGCTGAGTTTCTAGTGTTGTGTCCGTCCTGAAGCGCGCGTCTCGCGATGGTGAAACCACAGATGAGAGACGGAAGACGGACGACGCAAGACCAAGACCAGCGGCGTCGGCGTCGGCCGTTGACAGTCCGCCGTCTCTCCACGAAAGACGGTCGACTCGAGACCACGACTAACCGCGTCTGAGTCTGGCGTCGCCGGTCTTCCGTCTCTCCTCTGTTTGTCCACCATCGCAAAACTGGCGTTTCAGAATGGACACTGTGCTAGACTGGTGTCCGGCGTCGCGTGGTCGCTTGTCCCTCGATTGCCGGGCGGGTTATTGTTTGGCATGCTGCTGGTGAGAATCCAGTCGGCGACGCAACGCGGGAATAGCTCAGTTGGTAGAGCACAACCTTGCCAAGGTTGGGGTCGCGGGTTCGAGTCCCGTTTCCCGCTCTCGGCATCATCGGTGTAGGTGGGCTGTCGGGAGCGTGCACTGCGCTCCCGATAGTGTATCCGGGACCCGGGTGGCGAAACTGGTAGACGCAAGGGACTTAAAATCCCTTGGCCGCAAGGCCGTGCGGGTTCGAGACCCGCCCCGGGTATCAACGCTCCGTTACTTTCAAAAAATGTCAGACGTCGTCGCGCTCGCTTCGGAGTTGCTCTCCCTCGAATCCACTACGGGTCGCGAAAAAGACGCGGTGGATTTTGTTGCCCGTTGGCTTATCACGCGCGGCTGGAATGTCACGCTGCAGGAGGTTGAGCCGCAGCGATCAAACGTATGGGCGACGCGCCGCGGCGGCGGTGTGACGCTCTCCACGCACCTCGACACCGTACCGCCGTTTGTCTCGCCACGGCTTGAGGGCAACCGCTTGTACGGACGCGGTGCCTGCGATGCCAAGGGGATTGCCGCGGCCATGCTGATTGCGGCGCAGCGTCTGGCGGACGCCGGTGAGGAGCGCGTCGACTTGCT
>JBEBIR010000612.1:0-2660 GCA_040080315.1 Gemmatimonas sp. | reverse complement strand
AAGATTCGCGCCGACACCGTGGAGAAGCTCGCCAAGCCGAGCGATCCTAACCGCGCAGCGCCGCCCAAGGGTGGTGATGGCTCAACCGGTGCGGCCGGCAATGTCGGCGGCTACAACTACTTCTGGATCGATGCGGGCGACCGCATGGCGACGGTGAATGGCGAGCGACGCAGTTCCATCATCATCGAGCCGGCCAATGGTCGCGTTCCCGCTCTCACGCCGGCGGCTCGCGAGCGCTCGACAGAGCGTCTGCGGCGGTTTCGACAGTTCGGGGAGTATGACAATCCGGAAAACCGACCCTTGGCCGAACGCTGTATCATGTCGTTCGGTTCGAACGCCGGGCCACCGATGCTGCCGAACTACTTCTACAACAACAACTACACGTTCGTGCAGACCCGTGACCATGTGATGATCATGACCGAGATGGTACACGATGCGCGCACGATCCATATGAAGCCGGTGGCGCGCCTGCCGAAGCAAATTCGACCGTGGATGGGGGACTCCCATGGTCGGTGGGAAGGCGACACGCTGGTGGTTGAAACCACCAATTTTCATCCTGAGCAACTGTTGCGCGGTGCGTCCGACAACTTGAAGGTCGTCGAGCGGTTTCACCTGGTCGACGCGAACACGATTCTCTATCGCTTCACGGTGGATGACCCGACGACGTTCACCCAGAAGTGGAGCGGTGAGTTGCCGTTTGTGAGAATGAACCAGTTACTCTACGAGTATGCGTGTCACGAAGCGAACTATGCGTTGTCGAACATCCTCAGTGGCGAGCGGTCGCGCGAGCGGGAAGCCGCTTCCAAGCCGCCGAAACCTTGAAACCCGAGTCGAGCATGCGTAAGAAAGGCCTCTTTCTGGTGGCCGCAGCAATGGTGCTGGCAACCGCCGGTCCACTGCTCGCGCACCACGCCTTTGGTGCCGAGTTCGATCCCAACGCTCCCATCCGCCTGCAGGGCAAGGTGGTGAAACTCGAATGGGTAAATCCGCACGCCTGGATTCACATCGAGGTCGTGCAACCGAGTGGCGCGAAGGAAGTGTGGATGGTGGAAGGCGGCACGCCAAACACGCTGCTGCGTCGCGGCCTCACGCGCCAATCACTCGCGTTTGGCACCGAACTGATCGTGGATGGTTATCAAACCAAGGACCATTCGCTCAAGCGCGCCAATGGCCGCGACGTGACGCTGAGCGATGGGCGCAAGATGTTCATGGGTTCATCGGGCACCGGCGCGCCGCGCGATGGTCGCGATCCTACTGAACCGCCGGCGAAGAAGCCGCCGCAATAAGGTGCCGGCGATGCGTAAGAGGGAGGAGAGGGGTGAGTAACTGCAGGTAGTGAGCGTGGGAGCGGTGACGGGTGAGGGCAGACTCTGCCTTCACCGGCTCACCGCTCCAGCACTCACTACCTTCTGTTTCTACGACGAAAAACCGATCCAGCGACCCGCCATCGCCACCGTGAACCAGAGGGCCAGCGACACGGTGGCGAGCAGGCGATGCATCCACGGTGCGACCGCCGGTTCTCGCACGGCGAGGCGTTGCCGCACGACCAGCGTGAACAGCAGCGCGAACGGCAGGGTGCTCATCTTCACCCAGAACGATGGATTGTGAAAGCACTTCACGGCTTCCGAAATGAACAGCAGGGAACCCGTGGTGAGCATCACGAGCACACCCGCGCGTAACCACGGCCGTGCATCGCGCGCGACCAGCGCAATCGATTGACTGCGAAGCCCAAGTCCCAGCAGGCGCAGGTCGACCAGGAGCACGGCGCCGCCCAGCAGGCACAACCCCAGCAAGTGTACGGCTTCGATCACCGGGAAGAGCCACACCGATTCGCGAATCAGCTGACCCAGCCACGACGCCTCGCCCTGCTCGAGCCACTGCAACACCAGATCGCTGTTCATCGCGGCGTGCCCACCACGCAACTGGACGCCCAGTTGATGAAGTCCGACTGCGGCTGGATGTCGCAGGAAAACCAGTTGTACGCGATCAGGCGCCCGCTGATCACCACACCGGCCCACGCTGTCAACGACACGATCGCTGCCACGCGGGCTGCGCGCGGCGGCTTGGCGTCAACGTTCCAAGCCGACACGGACCGTTGTGTGCGCGCATGAAACACCAACACGTTGATACCCGCCGCGATCAACAGGATCACCTTGATGCGAAAGAAGATGCTTTGGTAATACGTGATGGGTGTCGCGTAAAACAACATCAGGCCGGTGGTCACCATCACCGCGAATGCGGCGCGAGTCCACGGCAACAGGCGGCCGGTGAAGTCGGTGACCGGAATGTCCCGGAATCCGACGCCAAGCAATCGCAGGTCGAGCACGATGGTCGCACCCACGAAGAACGCCAGCGTCAACACATGCAGCGACTCGGTGAAGGGCCACATGTATTGCGACTCGTGGAGGGCGATGCTCCACGGCGTCCTGGCGAGCCAGTCGAGCGCGGAGAGCACCGTCATGCAATCACCGCACGCCCATCACTCACTTGGGCGGCGTCGCCGGCGGAATGGCCTTCGGCCCCACGTAATAAATGGCGTGGCAATTGACGCAGGCCTGATACATGTCGGCACCCAGATCGAAGACACCCTTGGTGTCGTGCTGCTCGGCGGCCGCGCGCGCTTTCACCGACACCTCGATCAGCGCGCGCGACAGCGCCAT
>JBEBIR010000611.1:0-2666 GCA_040080315.1 Gemmatimonas sp. | reverse complement strand
GTTATCGCTATACTGAGTACTGAGTACTTAGTACTCAGTACTGTGTTTGGCTCCATCGTCTATCGGTTAGGACACGACCCTTTCAAGGTTGAGAGACGGGTTCGACTCCCGTTGGAGCTATGGGCTCCCACTGGGGGCAGAGGAGGTGCAGGTGCAGGACAAGGTTCGACGCATTCGGGAACGGACAGCGCACTGCTGGAACGCCTCGAGGTGTTGGGACTGGGGGCGTAGCTCAGTTTGGTTAGAGCACTCGACTGTCACTCGAGAGGTCGCGGGTTCGAGCCCCGTCGCTCCCGTAGTAACGTGACGTTGGCGTCATGTCGCAGGATTTGGGACGCAGTGGAAGTGGGAGTACCGCAGGTGCTGGACGCCCTCGTGGTGGAATTGGTAGACACGCTACTTTGAGGTGGTAGTGCTGAAAGGCGTCGCGGTTCGAGTCCGCGCGAGGGCATTTCGCAGTTGTGGCATTTCGAGCAGTGTAGGCGATGGGACACGGCACCTCTCCGTGCGCAGCACCCGAGTGTCGCCACAGTAGCTCAGTGGTAGAGCACCCGATTCGTAATCGGGCGGTCATCGGTTCAATCCCGATCTGTGGCTCTCAAACATTATGGCACGTTTGGAGCGTTGGTATATCACGGCCTCTTCAGCAATCCATCGCTGACAGGCCGTTTGACTTTGTGATACAATTGCGTCGAACCAATCCCTCTCGTTTCGAGGAGTCTCCAATGCCGTTCGTGAAAGCCAGCACCTCGCCGTCGACCAGCATTCACTACGTCGATCATGGCATCGGGCAGCCCGTCGTACTCATTCACGGGTGGCCTCTCAGTCACCGTATGTGGGAACGACAGATTACCGCGCTTACCGACGCCGGCTTTCGATGCGTGGCGTATGACCGTCGCGGATTCGGCGATTCGGGACGACCCAGCGGGGGCTACGACTACGACACCTTTGCCGCCGACCTGAATGACCTCCTGACGGAGCTTGAGCTCGAGGACGTCGTGCTGGTGGGCTTTTCCATGGGCGGCGGGGAAGTGGCGCGCTACATCGGGCGCTACGGCACCGCACGCATCGCGAAAGCGATGCTGTTGGGCGCGGTGCCACCGTTCATGCTCAAGACTGCCGACAATCCGGATGGCGCACCGAAAGACGTGTTCGATGGGCTCATCGCGGGCGTCAAGCACGATCGGCTGGGATTCCTGGACGGATTCTTCCCCAACTTCTACAACTGGGACGCGCCGCACGAAGGCGTCAGCAACGACCTCATTGCGTACAGCAAGTGGCTGGCCTGGCCCGCCTCACCCGTGGGCACGGTGCAGTGCATCACCGCGTTCGGCACGACGGACTTTCGCAAAGATCTCGCCAAGTTCGATATCCCGACACTGATCGTGCACGGCGACGCCGATCGCATCGTGCCGCTGGAGATGTCGGCGAGGAAGGCGGCCGCGATTGTTAAAGGCAGTCGCCTTGAGGTCATCAAGGGCGCTCCGCATGGATTTGCCGCGACACACGCGGCGGAGTTGAATGCCTTCATGCTGAACTTCCTCAAAGAGTCATGAAGGCAGATCACGCGTCATGACCACTCCCGTCATCCCGCCTGCCAGCAACGAACAAGACCTCGGTTTTGGTCGCGTCGTGCTGCAACAGTCGCGCGGCCGGTTTCTGTCGCGCGATGGACGACCCAACGCGCGCAAGTTCGGCCTTGGAGCGCAGCGCACGGAACGCCTGTATCTGCACGCGCTGAGCGCTTCGTGGATCACGTTCCTCGCGTGGCTGATTGGCGGTATCCTGCTGTTGAACGGCATGCTCGCGCTGGCGTATCAGGCGCTGGGTCCGCAAGCGATTGCCGGCACCGAGTCGTTGGGGCTCGATGATCCGTTCATGCGCGCGTTTGTCTTCAGCGTTGGTGTGTTCACGACCACGGGCACCGGCAGCATGCACGCAGTGGGCAGCACGGCGCACCTGCTGGTGGTGGTGGAATCGCTGCTGGGACCGATGATCGCGTTCGTGGCGGCGGGACTCTTCATTGCCCGGCTCACGCGACCGCGTGCCAAGCTGCGGTTCAGTGAATCGATGGTGGTGGCGCCGTACGAGGGCGGTCGCGGTCTGATGTTTCGCATGGTCAACGAACTGCCAAGCGAACTCACCGATGTGCAGATCAGCGTGAACTTGTCGTGGTACGAGGACTTTGAGGGGTCACGCGAGCGGAACGTGCACCAGCTCGCATTGGAACGAAATCAGGTCTCATTCTTCCCGTTGCACTGGACCGTTGTGCACCCCATCACGGCCGACAGCCCCCTGCGTGGAGTGACACCCGACAAGCTGCGCGAATCCGGTGCGGAGATTCTGATGCTCGTCACCGCGCACGAGGAAACGTTCTCCACGCGTGTCTCGGTTCGCGCGTCGTACACGTGGAGCGAAGTGACGTGGGATGCGAAGTTCGCCAGCATCTTCACCACGTCCGTGACCGATGGCATCGCGATCGATGTCGAGCGACTGAGCCGTTTGGAACGCTTGCCGGAAGACTCAACGCGTAAGCCGGCGACCATCGAAGACTGAGCTACAGCTTTTCGTCGCCGGGTAGTGACGCGCCGGCCGCCTTGACGCCTCGCAGCGCGTCGAGATCAAGCTCCTGCTCCAACTCCACCAGCACCTCGTCACCAATGGCG
>JBEBIR010000610.1:0-2670 GCA_040080315.1 Gemmatimonas sp. | reverse complement strand
AGCAAGGGAGCCAATGGCCGCGCCACTGTGGCAATCTCGGCCACCGCGGCCGCGACGCCGGTCGGCCCGGCCGGCGCGCCCAGCACGTTTCCGCAGACCACGTTGGGAGGCTACTGGTCGTTCCGCGTCACCGATGACGCGACCGGCGCGCCGCTCATGGGATTCGGGACGACCATGTCGCTTTCCGCCACGACCGTCGTGTGGACGACTTTGGGTGGGACCATGACTCCGGGTGTGCATACGTTCACGCTGAACGGTGAGAATCGCTGGATCAGTGGTGAGAACTCGTTCGCGATTCTCTCCGTCGCCCCCGTTACGCAGACGTGCACCGCGTCGATCACGGTCGTCGCGGAGTAGGACGTCCGGGCTCGGCGCTATCGAGCGTGCCCGCATGCTCGGTCGTGCTTGAGTGAACCACGTGAACCACGTGAACCTCGCCACCACGCCGTATGTCAGCGCACGGTGGCGAGGCTGACGCGGGGGCAAATGCGCCCGCCTCGGCCGCCGCTGTCAATGCAGGGTCAGGCTAGATAGAATCAGCCGCGAGGAACACTCCGTCGACGTCCGTTCGATCGCGTCGTAGCGTTCGCACCGATCCGGGCATAGGTTCCGCAGAGGTTCCGTATAGATGCGAGGTGTCGCCAGTTTGACCCATCGCCACGCTGGTTGACGCCCGCGGTCAGCCGCGACCAACACGGAACGCGGACCGTGTCGTTCGTGCGGAGTCCAAACGGGCCATGCGAATCAAATTTGCTAGCGAGGGGCCCGTCCCACACAGCGCACCACGGGGACGAGCGTGGGTGCTGGTGATGATCGGCCTCTCGCTGCAGGTGAGCTGCGGTCGCGGCCCCGCGACGACTCCGACCGCACCTGATGAACAGATCGAGCCGCTACCCGAGCTGACATCGATGACAGTGACCGTCACGCCGGTGTCCCTCCAAGTTGGACAGTCGGCGGCGGCACGCGTCGATGCGATCGATCAGAAGGGACGCGTGATGACGGTTGGAATCACCGCGTGGACGTCGAGTCAGCCGCTTATCGCGACGATCAGCGCCGACGGCATCATCACCGCAAGGACTTCTGGTTCCACGACGGTCTCCGCCAGAGTGGGCCTGGTGCAGGCGCAAGCGACCGTCAGCGTCACTCCCTTGCCGCCAGGACCCGTTCCCGTGGCCATGGTGTTGGTGAGTCCGTCGTCGGCGAGTTTGCGCGTCGCGCAATCGCTGCAGATCGTGGCGACACTAAAAGACTTCGCCAGCAACAGCCTCGTCGATCGCGAGGTGAGCTGGACCACCAGTGACGCGACGATCGCCACGGTCTCACCACTCGGTGTGGTGACGGCACTGGCGGCGGGCACCGCAATTATCGAGGCGACCAGCGAAACACAGCGCGGTGCCATGTCCATGTCTGTGACCGCGGCAGCGGACACGGAGATTGTGGTGTCGATACCAACGCCGATATCCGGCGCAGTGGTTGGCGACACGATGACGGTGACCGCGACGATCCAGTCGCGGTATCCGATTGTCAGTGTGGTGGCGTCGGCTGGCGGTCAGGCAACCGTTCTCGCGTACGGGGAGATCAGTGGAGTGGGGCCGAAGGGAGAGGGTCCTCCACCCATGGGCTGGACGGCAAACCTGGACCTGTCGTCGCTGCCCTTCGGGCCCTACGCGCTGACAATCACTGCGACGGACAGTCGCGGACATCGTGGTGCGTCGGCGGTGGCGTTCGTACGGAATCCGCGGGTACCCGGTGGATCGAAGCCGCCATTTGGGGGCAAGTAACGGCGGCACTCTACGCCATCGGCTCCTCACGCGGTACGAACGCGCGGTTGACGTGGTCACGGTGCGCGGCGACTTTCGAACCGACCCCTTCCACGGAGTACGCAATGCCTCGACCGACGCTGTTCCTGAGGGCGATGATCGTCGTCGCGCTCTGTGCACATGCACTTCCCGCTCAGCGTCCCATCAAGGTGTTCATTTCCGTCGACATGGAAGGCATCGGCGGCGTGGTCACATCCGAGCAACTGGGTCCGACCGGATTCGAATACGCGAAGTTTCGCGAGTACATGACGGCGGAAGCATTGGCCGCGATTGCTGGCGCGCGCGACGCGGGTGCCACGGAATTCGTGGTGGCCGACGCCCACGGCAACATGCAAAACCTGCTGATCGACCGGTTTCCCGCTGGCGTCACCATCGTGCGCGGCTCACCGCGTCCGCTCATGATGATGGAGGGCATCGACTCAACGTTCAGTGCCGTGATGTTTGTAGGCTACCATTCGGCGACCACTAATCCGCAGGGCGTGCGCGCACACACCATCTCAAGCGCAACCTTCTCGGCGGTGAAACTGAATGGTGTGCCGATGTCCGAGTCGAGTATCAACGCGACCATCGCAGGACACTTTGGTGTGCCCGTGGTCATGGTGTCGGGGGACGAACAGGCCGTGGGGGAGGTCCAGAAGTTCGCTGGAAACGTGGAAGGCGCCGTGGTGAAACGTTCGATCAGCTTTCACGCGGCGGCCGTCATGACACCGGAGGCGTCCCAAGCGCTGATTCGTGCCAAGGCGAAGGCCGCGATGTTGCGCGTCAAGGAATTCAGACCACAGCCCGCGCGTGGACCGTTCCGTCTGGAGCTTTCCTACAAGTCGTACACCCCGGCCGAGATGATGTCGTA
>JBEBIR010000609.1:0-2678 GCA_040080315.1 Gemmatimonas sp. | reverse complement strand
GACCAATCCGGCCACCACGCCGACGCGCACTGATCCACCAGCGACGCGGCCCGCCGACAACTCGGCGGCCGAAGCCGCGAAGATTGCGACGGCGCGTGCGGTGGTGTTGTCGACGATCTACTTCGAGTATGACGCCGATGAACTGCGCGACGATGCCAAGGCGTCGCTCGACGAGAAGCTCAAGGTGCTCAACGTCAATCCGCAGTTGCGTATTCGGATCGCCGGTCACTGCGATGATCGCGGCAGCGACGAATACAACATTGCACTCGGGCGTCGTCGTTCCGAAGCGGCGAAGCGCTATCTGACCGACCGCGGGATCGACGCCTCGCGCATCGAGACGACGACGTTCGGCCGTGAGCGGCCAGAGGCGCAGGGCACGGGTGAGGAAGTGTGGGCGAAGAACCGGCGTGATGCGTTCGAGATCACCGCCGGCGGCGACCAGCTTCGCGCGCCGTGACGACGCACGCTGCGCTCGGCTACGCCGCGATTGGCCGTCGGGTGTGGCGGATAATTCCCCTCGCGGCGCTGGTCGCCGCGGGGGGGTGTTTTGCGACACGCAGCGATGTGCGCATTGTCCAGAGCGATGTGGCGGCGTTGCGTACGGAGCTGTTGCGCAAGGACAGCGAGTTGCGTGAAGCACTGGCGCAGGCGACTCGCCTGATGGCGATCGCCAATGACTCGCTGGGGCGCATGAGCGCCCGCATGGTCAGTATTCAGGGCGATGTGCGCGGCGAAACGCGTGGGATCAAGGAGCAGCTGCTGCAAATTCAGTCGCTGGTGGGACAGAGCCAGGCCAACCTGAATCGGTTCCGTGCCGAATTGGAAGCGCGCAACAATGCGCCGGTCCCGGTGTCGACGATTCCGCCGGCAACCGTCCCGACGATTCCGCCCACTAGCACGCCCCCGATAACGAGCACGGGCACGCCGCCGGTCAGTGATACGGCACCGCGCGGGCCCGGTCCTGCGCAGTTATATCAGGATGGCCTCGATCAGCTCAAACGGGGCAGTCCGGCCACTGCGCGCATGTTGCTTCAGGAATTGCTGTCCAAGTACCCCTCCAGCGATATGGCGCCCGATGCGCAGTTCTACATCGCCGAGTCGCTGCGCACAGAAAAGAACCTGGCCGGTGCCGATGCCGGCTATGCCGCTGTGGTGACCAAGTACCCGGATTCCCCTCGGGCGCCGACCGCATTGTACAAGCGGGCACAGATTGCCCTGCAGCAGGGTAATACGCCGGAAGCGCGGAAGCTCCTGACCGAAGTGGGCAGTCGCTATCCGAAGAGCCTTGAGGCGGACCTTGCCGCCGAGCAGCTCAAACAGCTACCGCCGCGCTGACGGCATCTCGCGAAAGTCCAGGTACCGCACACGATGTTGGGGCTGACACAGGCGGAAATGCCGTTTCTCGATCATCTCGAGGAACTGCGCTGGCGGTTGTTCCGATGCGCCATTGCGATCGCGCTGGGTGTCGGCGTGGCGTTCGCGCTGCTGTATACCAAACAGATCGACGTGATCGCCCTGCTCTCGCGCCCCATCCAACCGTATCTGACGCGGCCGCTGATGGTGACGCATCCCGGCGACCTGTTCAACATCGTGATGGACGTTTCGCTGACGCTGGGTCTCATTGCCGCCTCGCCGGTGATTATCTGGCAGGTGTGGGGATTCCTGTCGCCGGCGCTTTATAAGCATGAAAAGAAGGTGGTGATTCCCACGTTGGTTGGTGCGTCACTGCTCTTTGTCGCGGGCATGGCCTTGGCCTTTGTGTACGTGCTTCCCGTGACACTCAGTTTCTTCATGAGCTTCCAGAGTCCTTCCGTGGAAGTGGTGCCGACCGTCGACAAGTATATGGGTCTGGTGATCGCGACCTGTCTGGCTTTCGGCGCCGTATTCGAAATGCCCATCGTCATTCTGTTGCTGACCACCATCGGTTTGGTGAAGCCGCAGTATCTGTCGAAGTTCCGTCGACATGCATTCGTCGGTTGTATTATCGCTGCGGCGGTCATCACCCCGGGTAGCGATCCCACGTCCCTGGTGCTGCTCACGATTCCGCTGTACCTGTTGTACGAGTTGTCCATCGGACTCTCGCGCCTGGTATTCTCGCGTCGCGAACGGCGCCTCGCCGCGCAGGACGCACTGCAGGCGTGAGGTGCCGTCGATGGTCGGCGTGGTGGCCGACGCCGCTCGCCTTGTTGCTGAGCACTGTGTGCGGTACGCACGTGGTTGGGGCGCAGGTTCCCCCGACGCCGCCTCCGGCGAAGCAACCGCCAGTCGGCGCGCCCAAGTCTCTTCCGGTCCGGGCGACCGTCCGCCAGCAAGATTCACTGGCCAAGCGCCAACCGGCCGTGCTGAGCTTCGAGTTTGAACCAGCCGATTCGGTGATGCGCGAGTTACTCGATCGACCGGGCTTTCGGCATGTGCAGTATCAGGGCGGCCGAGTGTTCTTCGACGCGAAGACGCGCGAACTGATCCTCCGGGGCAAGCCGTCGGCCGTCAAGCGTGATGAGACCATGCTGGTGGGCGACACCATCACGTACAACGATTCCACAAAGCGGGTCGTCGCGACCGGTGACACGGTCTGGCTGCGCGATCCCGGACGCGCGCAGTCCGATGATTTCGTCGCGCGCGGCCGCATCGACTACGATCTCGAATCACGCTCCGGCCAGACGGGCGCGTTCTCCACG
>JBEBIR010000608.1:0-2693 GCA_040080315.1 Gemmatimonas sp. | reverse complement strand
CCTTGAAGCAGACGCATTTGTGCCGATGCGCGCTGGCCGGAGGCGTAACCACTGCCCGCGCTCGCCAGACCCCACCAGCGACCGATGTTGACGCCCGCAAGGATGGGAACCGGAATTCGTTCGGTAATCGGGTCAAGGAGGCGCCGGGCGAACGCGGGGAGTTTCATGCAGTCAGTGTACCACCGGCGGTGACGCTACGCTGTTTGCTTACCCTTGATCATCCGATAGGCAAAGAGCAACAGCATCGCTCCAAGGACGCTGGCAATGAAGCCAGCCTGCGCACCGGCCTCGTACCAGCCGACCATCTGGCCAAGCCAGGTCCCGACGAACGCGCCGGCGACGCCGAGCACGATCGTGATGATGAAGCCGCCGGGATCCTTGCCGGGCATGAGGAACTTGGCAACGGCTCCGGCGATGAGGCCAATGATCAGCGTGTAAATAAGGCCCATATGCTCATCCTCTGCAGTGTGGGATTCGCGTCCTCCCGACGCGTGGGAAAACCGGCAACAGCCGTTTGGGGTTGCCGAGAAGGTGCGACGCGTGATGCGCCGCGGCAAGGAAGCACGGCCCGTCGATGGCATGGTCATTCCCGCTGCCGGTGAGCAAGATTGTGACGTGCCTCCTCATGTCCTGTTCGGAGTCGACCGCCTGTGCGGCGACCTCTCATACCTCGGCGGCGCGCGTCGGGTGGGTCTCGCCACCAACGACGCGGCGCGTCTCGCGCGCGACGTGTCGCGACGCTCGCGCGTCGCCATGCTCGACGCTGGTGTGCCGATCGTGCGTCTGTTCGGACCGGAACACGGACTCGGTGCGGCGGCGGCTGATGGCGCATCGGTACTGGACAGCACGGACAGCCTCACCGGCCTGCCGGTCATTTCGCTATACGGTGAACGCCTGCGCCCGACCCGGGAATCGCTGGGCGACCTCGATGCGGTGCTGTTTGACATTCCGGACATCGGCACGCGCTTCTACACCTACATCTGGACGCTCTACCATCTCATGGCGGCATGCGCAGACGCCGCTGTGCCGCTCATTGTCCTGGATCGACCGAACCCGCTCGGCGGCGACTTGACTCGTGCCGAGGGACCGTTGCTCGAACCCGCGTGCCGGTCATTTATTGGAGAAGACACCATTCCGGTGCGCCACCAGCTCACACTCGGCGAACTCGCACGACTGTGGCAGCGCGAGCGGTTTCCCCTCGCGTCGCTACACATCGTACTGTGCAGCGAATGGCGTCGAAGCATGAGCTGGCCGGATACCGGGCTTCCCTGGGTGCCCACTTCTCCAGCGATGCCGACATTCGAGAGTGCGCAGGTCTATCCCGGCACGTGTGTGTTCGAGGCGACGAATCTCAGCATCGGTCGCGGCACGGACGCGCCATTCCAATTGGTCGGCGCACCGTGGTTGGACAGCGGCCTCGTGTTGCGCGAATTGGCGCGACTCGTGCCAGGCGGTGTCGCATGTCGAGCGGTGCAGTTCACCCCCGCGACCCCGCCACATGCGAATGTGGTCTGTCAGGGGATTCACGTTTCGAACCCGGATCCGGCGGTGTTGGGTATCGTGGCCTTCGGCCTGTTGCTCCTGGCGGCGATTGTGCGCACGCACGCCGAGCACTTTCGATGGAACACGTATCCGACCGCGGCGAATCCCAGTGGCGCGGGTCACTTCGAACGCCTTCTCGGTCGAAGGGACATCCGTGGCGCGTATGACGTCGCACCCCTGTCGATTGACGTGGAGCGCGTGCGCGCGTGGACGACCACGGCAGATTGGTCGGCGCGCGTTCGCGATGTGTTGTGCTATGACGCGTGAGCGCGCCTCAGGGAGCCACCGATCCGATCAGTTCCGAGAACTTGCCCAGATCGATATTTCCACCTGATACGATGGCGACGATGGGGCCTCGACCCGCTTGTCCCGTCAGGGCAGCGGCCAGCGGCAGGGCGCCGGCACCCTCCGCAATCACCCGCGCTTTTTCCGCCAGCAATCGCATGGCGCGCTTGGTCTCGTCGAGGGTGACGACGATGGTGCCATCCATCAGCGGCTGCATGCGTTGCCACATGCGCGGAAAGATGCTCTGACCCCCGGCACCGTCGACAAATGACGGTGCCCAATTCGTGAATCGCTGTGCGGACCCCGCCGCGAACGAGAGCGAGGCGGGTGCGCCGGTTTCAGGCTCCGCACCCCACATCCTGATGTCGGGACGGAGCGCCTTGATCGCGCTGCCCACGCCCACAATCAACCCGCCGCCGCCGATGCCCGCGATCACGTCGGTGGTATCCGGCGCGTCTTCCAGAATCTCCAGCCCCATGGTGGCGTTGCCGGCGATGAAGTTGTGGTCGTCGAACGGATGCACAAACGTCGCGTTGATACCGGGAAACGCTCGCTCGTCCAGCGCGGCCCAGGCGACGTCAACCGGAACGGGAATGAGTGTCGCGCCCAACGCGCGCATCCGGTCGATTTTCGAGGTGGGTGCGGTTTCAATCACGACAACGGTGCAGGGCACACCAGCCTTGCGAGCGGCATAGGCCACACCTTGTCCGGCGTTGCCCGCACTGATGGTCCACACGCCGCGCTGTCGTTCGGATTCTGACAGCATAGCCACGGCATTGGCCGCGCCACGGAGTTTGTAGGCGTTGATGGGTTGCAGATTTTCCAGCTTCAGCCGAATGTCGGGATAGCCCGGTCCGAGTTCGAGG
>JBEBIR010000607.1:0-2697 GCA_040080315.1 Gemmatimonas sp. | reverse complement strand
ACGACACAAAACGTCACCATCACCAATGGCGTGCAGAGCAACGCCTCGGTGGTGTACGCGGGGCTGCCAGTGCTGATCGATCTGGTGCTCGATCAAGCCTATCTCACACAGGCCTCGCAGAAGACCGATGGCAGCGTCGCCATGGTGGCCGGTCGCGATGCGCTCTTGCGCGTATTTGCGCATGCCGATCGCGCCAACGTACTCGCCCCAACCGTGCGCGCGCGCATTTACGACGGCGTCACGTTGCTGCAAACCTTGACGCTGAACGGACCAGGCGCCGGTGTACCCGTCGCGCTCACAGAGGGCACGCTCTCGTCCACATGGAACGTGGTCATTGCCGGCGCGAACGTGCGCACCGCGACCCGCGTGTTGGTGGACATCGATCCGACCAATGGGGTGAGCGAAGCCGACGAAACCAACAACATCTGGCCGCGCAACGGCACACCGCAAAGTCTGACGGTGAATACGGTGCCAACCTTCACCATTCGGTTTGTGCCGGTCGCCGTCAAGTCCCTCACGGGGAATGTGACGGTCGGAAACATGAACCAGTTCCTGACCACCTCACGGTTGTTGTGGCCCATTCTCGATGTCGCGGCCGACGTGCGCGCGCCGTTCACGTCCAGCGCCGACACGCTGTTGTCGAACGACTCGAACAACAACTGGCTGACGGTACTGAGCGAGATGAACACGTTGCGTTCGGTCGACGGCGCGCCGTCGACGATGCACTACTACGGCGTGGTGAAAGTGGCCTACAACAGTGGCGTGGCCGGTTACGGCTACGTTCCCGGGCGCGCCGCGATGGGCTGGGACTACTTGCCCAGCGGTGACGGCGTGGCGGCGCATGAGTGGGGACACAACTTCAATCGCCCGCACGCGCCCTGCGGTGGTGCCGCTGGGCCGGACCCGTTGTATCCGTACTCCGGTGGAGACATCGGAGTGTTTGGCTGGAACAGCACGACCAACGCCCTGGTCACGACCACCACGAAAGACATCATGGGGTACTGCAATCCGAAGTGGATCTCGGATTACAACTGGACCAAGGTGATGACCTATCGGCAGGCGTCGGGTGCTGTTGCGTCTGCCGGTACCAACGGCGAGGGGCTGCTGGTCTGGGGACGCGTGATCAACGGCAAGGTGATGATGGAGCCGGCGTTTCGGGTAACCGCGCCGAGCAGCGCGCCGGACGCGCGCCCGACACACTTTGTCGATGCTCTCGACACCGACGGGAATGTCTTGCTGACATTGCCGATCACGGCCGAAAAGGTCGATCACGTCACCAGCCACGATGAGCGGCAGTTCTCGGTGATTCTCCCGTGGAGCACCACGATTGAACAAGCGCTGTCGCAGGTACGCGTTCGCGATGTGCGGACACCACTGCTCTCCGCGTCTCGGACCAGCGTGACCGCGGTGACCGCGAAGGTCTCACGCAGCGCGCGCGCCGCGCAGCCGCTGGTGATGCCCGATCCGGGATCAGTGGTTGGTGTCGTGCCGGGCGGCCGTATCCGCGTCCAGTGGAATACCGCCCGATACCCGATGGCGATGGTGCGCGACGCCGCCACGGGTCAGGTCATGGGCTACGTGCGACGCTCCGGCGACGCGGTGGTGAGCGGAGGGCGGAGGCTGGAGGTGGTGTATTCCGACGGGGTGCGGTCGGTCATTCGGTAGTACTGCTTGAGCGGGTGAGCAAACGAAGGTAGCGAGCGCGGGAGGGGTGAGGCGGTGAGGGTAGACCAGCGCGTTTTCTACCCTCGCCGCTCACCCCTCCCGCGCTCGCTACCTTCTTTTGCTCACCGCTCCAGTTGTAGTTTTCACTATCCGCGCCCGATTCACGCTCTGCCCTCAAACGCTCCATGGCTACGTTCGACGTCCTCATCCTCGGCGGTGGTCCCGCCGGGTACGTATGCGCGCTCCGCTGCGCACAATTGGGCCTCCAGACCGCGGTAGTCGAGCGCGAAGGGCTGGGTGGCACCTGTGTCCTCTGGGGCTGCATTCCGGCCAAGGCGTTGCTGGAAAGTGCCAACCTCGCCACGAAGCTGTCGCATGCCAGCGAGCATGGCATCGCCATCGATGGCATGACGCTCGACTTCGGGCGCGCCATGAAGCGATCGCGCGCCGTCAGCACGCAGAACTCCAAGGGCGTCGAGTTCCTGTTCAAGAAGAACAAGATCACCTGGATTCGCGGCGAGGGTGTCCTCGAGAAAGGCAAGAAAGTCACCGTCACCGGCGCTGATGGTAAGAAGGAAACGCACGACGCGAAGAAGGCTGTCGTCATCTCCACCGGATCCCGTGTGAAGGGTCTTCCGCAGGCCGGACTGGAACTGGACAAGTCGGTCGTGCTGTCCAGTGACGAGGTGCTGGTCGCCGAGCAGGCGCCGAAGAGCATGGTAGTGGTGGGTGGTGGCGCGGTGGGCTGCGAATTCGCCGATGTGTTCAATGCATTCGGCACGAAGGTCACCATCATCGAAGTGCTGCCCACGCTCCTGCCCATCGAAGACGCCGACTGCAGCGCTGAACTCACGAAGGCGTTCAAGAAGCGGAAGATCGATATCCTCACCAGCGCGAAGATCATGAGCGTTAAGGTGACGAAGACCGGAGCCACACTGGTGGTTGAAGCCGGCGGCACCACGCAGACGCTCGAAGTAGAAAAGGTGCTCGTCGCCGCGGGTCGCGCGCCCAACGTCGAAAAGATCGGACTCG
>JBEBIR010000061.1:0-11773 GCA_040080315.1 Gemmatimonas sp. | reverse complement strand
CCTTCAAGCGTGAAACTGAATACTGCACCACGGCCGGGGTGCGCCTCGGCCCAAATGCGCCCGCCGTGTCGTTGCACTATGCGTTGGACCGTCGCCAGTCCAATGCCCGTGCCGGAGAATTCATCGAAGCTGTGCAGACGTTGAAAGGCGCCGAACAGACGATCCGCGAATGCCATGTCGAATCCCGCGCCATTGTCGCGAATCACAAACACCGTTTCGGTGCCGTCCACGCGGTGAGTACACTCAATGCGCGAATGCTCGCACTTGCCCGTAAACTTGAGCGCGTTGGTCAGGAGGTTTGAGACGGCGACACGCAGCAGTCGCCGATCCCCGCACGCGCTCATCCCCTCATCAACCACCCAATCAACACGGCGCCCGGACTGCTGCGGCTGCAGGTCTGCAATGATCTCTCGAGTGAGCTGCGTGACATTCACGCGTTCCATGACCATCGCCGAACGCGCCGTCATGGACAGCTTGAGCAGATCGTCAATGAGCTGTCCCATACGCTGGGAGGCGGCGCGAATGCGCTGCAGATAGTCCTGGGCAGTTCCATCGAGTTGCTCTCCATAGTCTTCCAGCAGCGCCTGGCTGAATCCATCCATGCCGCGCAGCGGTGCCCGCAAGTCATGCGACACCGAGTGCGAAAACGACTCCATTTCCCTGTTCACGGCGTTCAGGGTCGCGGTCTGCTCGCGCAGCTCGGTATTGAGGTGGGCGATGCGATCCTCTTCCGTCCTTCGCGCCGTGATGTCGAGACTGAGCGCCATGTATCGTTCCGGGACTCCGTCGCGGTCGACGAACGGCACAATGGTCGTGGCGACCCAGTAGTGCGTGGCATCCTTCGCGCGATTCTTGATCTCGCCATACCAGGCGCGCCCGCCGGCAATCGTGTCCCAGAGATCACGGATGAACGCACGCGTATGAAAGCCGGAGCTGACGATGCGGACGTTCTGGCCGATCAACTCCTCGCGCGCGTACTTGGTGATGGCGCAGGTCGTGTCGTTGACATACGTGATGGTCCCGTCCGTCGAGGTAATGGTCACCAGCGCAAAGACATCCAGCGCTGACTTGAAATCACCCAATGCCTTGATGTCGGCGCTCTGCGCAATCTCAAGGCGCTTCCGCTCGCTCAGATCCTGCGCAATACCCAGGAACCCCAACAGCACTCCGGCCTCGTCCTCGACGGCCGAGACGGAGAGCAGGACGGGAACGCGCACACCGTCCTTGCGCACGTACGTCCACTCCCGCGTCTCGCCAGTGCGAGTGTCCTTGGCCACGAATACCGCGAATCCTGGTTCGATGGGCCGCCCCAGTTCTCGCGTCAGCTCGCTGGCGCGGGCAGCCACTTCCGAAGGGTCATGCCAGCGTTCGGTCGACGGTTGAGCCACCATCTCCGAAGCGCGATACCCCAGCATCACCTCGGCACCGCGATTGACGTGTGTGACGATCCCGTCCACTGTGGTCGAGTAGATCGCCGGACCAATGAGGTCCAGCAGCGCCTGCGGCAGAACCGACTGCGGCAAAGGTTTCAATGAATTTGACCTTCCTCAACGGGCGCGTCAGCGGTTCCGACACCGTCGCGCCAGACCAATTCACGCGGCTCCAACGTCTCTAATGAGTACGTGAATCAGCCGGTGAGGGTAAGTGCACGCAGCAAAGCTCAAGGTTTCGTCCGGAGCCGCCGACGCTCTGGCAAGCGCCGTCATCAGCTCGACGCGCGAACGCGGTGGCCAGTGAGCCCGCGTCACGTTCCATGCGACTGCCGTCGCGCTGTCGCCTCGGCCGCACCTGTAGCGTCGCCCATACAGACGACTACCATGCTCGGCACAGAAGAAACCACCCGGGCAGCAAGCCGATGGTGGTGGCTCAACTTGACGGTCGGGCTTACGGCTCTGCTGTTAATCACGATCGTCGGGTGGGAGATCTGGCTGGTCCGCTCAGGACACATCGTGGATTCAGGGACGCGAGGGTTGCTCTGGCTTCACGCCGCGTCGACCTTCCCGATTCTCGTCGTATTCGCCCGCCTCTACAGCGCTCGCGTGCGAGAGTCGACCCGGATCGCGGCGGCAGAAGGCCGCATGCAGGCGCAGCTCGATGTCGCACCCATCACCGTGGTGCGACTGGATCGACACGGTCGCATCACCGCGGTCAACGAGGCCTGGCGCACGTTTGCGCGTGAGAATGGCGCCGACGCGGCTACGGTCAGAGGTATCGGGTTGGACTACCTCGCCGACCGGAGACACGGCGATCCCGCGCTCTCGGATTCCGCGCCTGATCCGCTGCAGTTGGTGATCAGCGGGCAGTCACCGTCGTGCAGCTTCGTGTATCCATGCCACTCCGCCAGTGAAGCGCGCTGGTTTCGTCTCGTTGCGCATCGCCTCGCCGCCGAAGATGCGGTCGTCATTGTCCATACCGATATCACGGATCACCACGTGGTCCAAGGCCACGTCAGTATGCTGGAAGTCGTGGCCGATGCGCTCGCCGCGCGCGCACCGCTGCTGGAGAGCTGTGATCGTCTGGTGCGCACGACGTGCCTGTGCCTCGACTGGGACTTCGCCGCGGTATGGGTGTGCGATGATGGCGTGAACTTGCGCTGTGCGTCCACGTGGATGCGGAGCCGAGCCGGGTTGAAGGAGTTTGATCGTGCGACCAACGAACTTCGGTTTCCAATCGGAGAGGGCCTGCCTGGCCAAGTCTGGTCCGATGGCGCGCCGAAGTGGCTCGCATCACTCTCGCACGAACCGCGGGTCCATCGGTCAGCCGTCGCGCTTGATGCAGGGCTCCAGACCGGATTCGCGGTGCCGCTTGGGGCCGCAGGCAAGGTGTTCGCCGTCGTGGAATTCTTCGGCCGCATTCAGCGAGCACCCGACTATGCGCTGCTGGAATTGCTCGCGACCAGTGGTGCGCAACTCGGGGCACAGATGCTGCTGGTGCGCGCCGAAGAACGGACGATGCAAGCGGAAGCGGAACGGCAACAGGCGCGTGACGCGTCGGAGGAAGGGGACCATCGGTTTCAGCAGGTGCTCGACGCGTTGCCCGATTTGGTGATCGTCAAGGAACCGGGTTCGCGAATCATCTGGGCGAACAAGGCGTTGCGCGATCTGTACGGTATGTCGAACGACGCGCTCAGAGGACTCATCGATGCAACGCACAATGAGCCTGACATTACCCTATCGTATGTGCGCGACGACGCGCTGGTGTTCTCCACGGGAAAGCAAGTCGACATTCCCGACGAGCCGGTAACGCGTTTTGATGGGGAGGTGCGACGCTTTCACACAACGAAATCGCCGATCTTCGACAGCGCTGGAAACGTGGTGATGCTGGTCTCGATCTGTCATGACATCACCGACAGCATGCGCATGGAGAACGAACTCCGCCTGACCGCGCGTCTGGCGTCGGTAGGAACCCTGGCGGCGGGGGTGGCACACGAGATCAACACGCCAGTGCAGTTCATCAACGACAGTCTCCACTTTCTGCGCGACGCGTCTGCTGATGTCTCGCGACTCATGCGGCGACTCCAATCGGTACGTCGCATGGCGATTGAGAACGCGCCGCTGGAGGCGCTCCGCGCTGCTGACGCCGAAGTGGCCGTGGTCGAGGAGGCCGCGGACATGCCGTACCTGAACGAGCATGTCCCGAAGGCCTTCGAGCGCTGCATCGACGGCCTGGATCGGGTGAGCACAATCGTGCGCTCGCTCAAGGCGTTTGCGCATCCAGCCCAGCATGAGATGGCCGCGATCGACCTCAATCGCGCCATCGAAAGCACGCTCATCGTCGCGCAAAGCGAGTACAAGTACGTGGCCACGGTCACGCTCGACCTCGGGGAACTGCCGACCGTCACCTGCAATGTCGATGACATCAATCAGGTCGTGCTCAACCTGGTGGTCAACGCGTCGCATGCTATCGCGGGGCTCGTAAAGGACAACGACGCCAAGGGTGTCATCACCGTGCGCACGCGGCTGCACACCGACCACGTCGTCATCGAGATCGGTGACACTGGTGGTGGCATTCCGCTCGATGTGGGTCCACGCATCTTCGAACCGTTTTTCACGACAAAGGGCGTGGGTCAGGGCACGGGACAGGGTCTGGCGCTTGCCTGGAGTATTGTCACCAACAAGCATGGCGGACAGCTGACATTCGAAAGCACCCCCGGCGTCGGCACGACATTCTTCGTGCGGCTGCCGGTTCACGGACGGGCTGTTCCCATCCCGACGTTGGAGAAAGCGGCATGAAGCACATCCTCTTTGTCGATGATGATCAAGCCGTGCTTGACGGATTGCGCGACATGTTGCGGAAACAGCGTCAACGATGGGTCATGACCTTTGTCTCGAGTGGCGAGCAGGCGCTTGCGCACCTCGAAACGAACAGCGTCGACCTGATCGTCTCCGATATGCGAATGCCGGGGATGGATGGTGTGGCGTTGTTAACGAAGGTCAAGGCGCTGTACCCGGAAACGGCGCGCATCGTGCTCTCCGGCTACGCCGAGCGGGAGGCCGTGATCGGCGCGTTGCCGGTGGCGCATCAGTTCCTCAGCAAGCCCTGCAGCTCCGACACGATCTGCGCGGTGATCGAGCGCGTCTGCGGTTTGAACGCGCTGCTGCAGGATCTGCGTGTGCGTCGCGTCATTGGCAGCCTGAGCGCCCTACCATCCCTTCCGCAGACGTACTGGGAGATCACCAAGGCCGCGCAGCAGCCGGATGTGACCCTCAGCGCGCTGGGCGATATCGTGGAGAAAGATCCGGCGATCACCATCAAGCTGCTGCAACTGGTGAACTCGTCGTACTTTGGGCTCGCCCACGCCCAGACGTCGGTGCGACAATCGGTCTCGTATCTGGGGACCGCGTTGCTCAAGGGTCTGGCGCTCACGGCGCACGTGTTCAGTACGGCCAGCATACCGGAGGTCGCGGGCTTCTCCCTTGAGGCGCTGCAGCAGCATTCCGTCTTGGTGTCGAGACTGGCCCGGCGTCTGCTCACGGATCGGACGCGCGCCGAGACCGCCTTCACTGCGGCCCTTGTGCACGACATCGGGAAGATCGTGCTCGCCATCAGTCTTCCTGAGCGCTATGCCGAAGTGCTGCGCGCCATCGCCAGGACCGGGCGTCCCGATCACGTCGAGGAGTTGGAGGTGTTTGGCGTCACGCACGCCGAGGTGGGGGCATACCTGCTCGGACTGTGGGGCCTTCCGCTCGATATCGTCGAGGCGGTGGCATACCATCATCACCCGGAGAACGCGCTGCCGACGGATACGCTGATCGCGCTGCACGTCGCGGACGCGCTCACCTACCCGCCCGCCGGCCCAACGCCCGATGCGTCGAGGAATGGCCGGTTGCAGATCGATGTCGTAGAGAACTCTCCGTTCGGGCCCGAGCTCACCCGGTGGCGCATTCTGGCAGAGAACGAACTGTTCGCATCCCGGCAGAGCGCATGACGTCGACTGCCAGTGTAAAGCCGAAGGTCCTGCTGGTTGATGACGAACCGCAGGTGCTGCAGGGGTTGTCGCTGCACCTCGGACGGCACTATGTGGTAATGACCGCTGGCGGCGGGGCCGCCGCACCGGAGACGCTGGCGCGCGAACCCGACATCGCGGTCGTCATGTCAGACATGCGTATGCCGGGTATGGACGGCGCCACATTTCTGGCGCGCGCACGACAACTCGTGCCAAACACGGTGCGACTGCTGTTGACCGGTCAGACCGACATTAGTTCAGCGGTTGCCGCCATCAACGAGGGTCAGATTTTCCGATTTCTGACCAAGCCCTGTCCGCCGCCCATGTTGATCGCTGCCGTCGCGGCAGCGGCCGAACAGCATCAGCTCGTCATCGCCGAGCGCGTCCTGCTTGAGCAAACACTGTACGGCAGCATCAAGGCGATGACCGATGTCCTGGCCCTGGTGAGTCCAACGTCGTTTGGACGCGCCACGCGCATCAAGCAGTTGGTGAGCGAGCTCGCTGAACAACTCGCGCTGCGCGAACGGTGGCAAGTCGAAGTCGCGGCAATGCTGTCGCAACTGTGCTTCATTACGCTACCAGCCGAGACGGCCGAACGGGTGTACTACGGACGCCCGCTATCCGCCGCCGAGCAAGTACTGGTGGATCGACTGCCTGCGGTGACCGAGGAACTCCTGATCAACATTCCGCGTCTTGAGGTGGTGCGCGACATCCTCAAGTGCATTGCGAAACCGTATCGGCCGGACGCCGTCGCGTACGCGGATGAAAGGAAGCGCATTGTCGCGACGGGTGCCCACCTACTGCGGGTCACCATGGACTTCGATACGCTGGAGTCCAACGGCGCGTCACCAGCTCTGGCGATCGAGGCGCTTCGCACACGAGTCGGCCAATACGACCCTGGCATCCTGCAGGCGTTGTCGGCCGTGCGGAGCGCCGCGCACACGCCAGATGTGCGGGAACTGCCGGCGAGTGAACTGCGCGTCGGCATGATCATTTCCGAGGACGTCAAGATGCCGAATGGTGTGCTCATGGTCGCGCGGGGATATGAGATCACGGAGCGATTTCTCGAGCGACTGAGAAACATCACGGCTGAGAACGCGAAACAGGTGAGCTGGCGGGTGAAGGCCCCGAGGCAGGAAACTGAGTAGCCCGGCCGCGGCACTGACGATCGCGCCATAATCCCGCATGCGCTCCGTCGTGTTCGGCGATACGTTGTCGCCATGTTCTCTTTCACCATCGCGCACTTCAGGCGCCCGACCCGCGTATCACTCGCCGCCCTCGGCATGAGCCTGCTGGGTGTCGGCCATGCGGCTGCCGCCCAATCCACCACAAGCACCCTCATTCGCAACGCCCTGATTGTTGACGGCCGGGGCGGTCCGGCGCGTCGGGGTGACGTACGCGTGACGGGTGATCGCATCACGGCGGTCGGTCAACTCACACCGCGTGCCGCCGAGCGCGTAGTAGACGCGCGCGGCTTGATGCTCGCGCCCGGATTCATCGATACGCATAGTCATCACGATCGTGGGTTGTTCGACGCCCGCTCGGCCATCGCAATGGTCAGCCAGGGCGTCACCACCATCGTCGTGGGTCAGGACGGCGGGGGCATTCAACTCGGCACCCTCTTCGCCCGGCTGGAGGCTCAGCCCGTGTCGGTGAACGTCGCGTCGTACGTCGGCCACGGCGCCGTGCGGCGCGCGGTACTCGGGGACGATTTCAAACGCCCATCGACCGACGCTGAACTCGCGCGCATGCAAGCGTTGGTGCGCGCCGATATGGCGGTCGGTGCGCTCGGACTCTCCACCGGTCTCGAGTACGACCCGGGGATCTACTCGTCACCGGCGGAAGTGCTCGCGCTGGCGAAGGTCGCTGGCGACGCGGGTGGACGATACATCAGTCACATCCGCAGCGAAGATCGTGACTTCTGGAGCGCGCTCGATGAAGTGATCACCATCGGCCGTGTCAACCGCATGCCCGTGCAGGTGTCGCACATCAAGCTCGGCATGCTCGATCTCTGGGGACAGGCAGACAGCGTCGTGCGCGTGCTCAATCGCGCACGCTCGGCGGGTGTACAGGTCACGGCGGATATCTACCCATACCTGTACTGGTCGTCGAACCTTGGCGTGTTCTATCCGCGACGCAATTTCGCCGACAGCGCAGAGACCGCGTTCATTCTGGCGCATCTGACCGCGGCGGACGATATCATCTTCAGCTCCGTCACCGGTCATCCGGAGTACCGGGGGAAGACGCTGACGCAGATTGCCACCATGCGGGGAATGCCGGCCGCGCGAACGATGATGGACATCCTGGCGGCTCCGGGCGGTCCCGGCGCCGGCGTGGTGGCGAAGGGCATGGATGAACGCGACGTCGCCACGCTTATGCGATGGCCGTTCACGAACATTTGCAGTGACGGAACGTCCGGCGGGCTCCATCCCCGCGGCTTCGGCAGCTTTCCGAAAGTGCTCGGGTCATATGTGCGCGATCAGAGGCTCTTCGCCGTTGAAGAGGCCGTTCGAAAGATGACCAGCTTGGCCGCGAGCAACGTGGGACTCGTTCGTCGCGGGGTGATTGCGCCGGAGTACTTCGCCGATCTTGTGTTGTTTGATCCCGCGGCGGTCACCGATCACGCGTCGTTTGAATCACCGCAAGCGCCGGCCACCGGGATCCACGCGGTGTGGGTGAATGGCGCGCTGGTGTTTGACGCGGGAAAGACCACGGGCCGGTATTCGGGTCGGGCACTGCGGCGCGAAGCGCGGTAGTCCGTGTCATCCTGTAGTACCCCTTCGCGATGGTGGAACAACAAGTGAGAGACGGCGCTTACACCACGCGAGAACGGCTCAGTCCCTAAACGTGTAGGCCACGTTGAAGCGACCAACGACCACGCGTTGACCGGCCGCGGACGTTCCCGGTACTGCGACGGCCGTATACGAGAACGTGCCCTCGACATGGTCGCTGGCGAAATTCGTGACGGATACCGCACCCATCCCGCCGGCCAGATTGCTGCTCCACATCTGCCTTTCATACCCCGTCTTCGCCGAATTCTGCTCTCCGGCACCAACGGCGACGATAGCCGCACGCTGCGGGCTGATCATGGTCAGATGGATCGTGCGTCCGTCGTCAACCTGCGCGGCAATCGCCAGCACGCCATGCACGTTGGTCGCCACGATGAAACGTTGTGCAACAAACTCGACACCATCGATCGAAGCGAGAATCGTGCCAAGCGGCACCTCGCTCGCCGTTGGCGTCGAGCCGCAGCCGTTTGTCATCGTCCCGAGCACCAGCGCGATGACGCAGGCGAATGCACGCCCCGTGTGCGCATCGGACGGCACGTTCAGCAACGGCGGCGACAAGAGCCCTCCAGGAGTCGGCGATGGGTATCGAGCATGGGATGCAGAAGATAGCTCACCCCCATAGCGCCGGCTCCGGCGGCTGGATCACACCGTCCACACACACCATCGCGCTCTCCCGGTCGAGCTTCTGCAGCAACGGTCCGTCGAGATCGACATATCCACACCGCTGACCCACCAGAAACGCCGGCGCCATGCCCAGCGAGGTGCCACACATGTTGCCCACCATCAGTTTGAGACCACGAGAGAGCGCCTCGTCGGCCATGACCATGGCTTCGGTCAGCCCGCCGCACTTGTCCAGCTTGATGTTGATGAACTGATAGAATTCGGAGAGCGTCGCCAGCGACGAGCGGTCGGCACACGATTCGTCGGCGGCCAATGGCAAGGGCGAGCGCAGACCGCGCAGCTGCGCATCCTCGTGGCGGCGCACCGGCTGTTCCACCATCTCCACCCCGAGCGCCACAAGCTCAGGCAGCACGCGCTCGAGCAGTTCACGCGACCACGACTGATTGGCGTCCACGGCAATGCGCGCGTGCGGATGCTCCTCGCGCACCCACCGTACGACATCCACATGGCGTTCGCCGTCGCACTTGAGCTTGAGCAACGGATAGTGCCGAGCGGCGCGCGCTTTTCGACGCGTATCGGCTTCGCTGCCAAGTCCCAGCGTATACACGGTGGTGAGCGGACGCAGCGGCGGCAGACTCGCCGCCTGCCACGCGGGAATGCCGGATTGCTTGGCCCGGAGGTCCCAGAGAGCGCAGTCGAGACCGTTGCGGGCACCCCCTGGCGGCAGCAACAGTTGCAGCGCCGCCAGCGTGTCGGTGCTCACAACGTCGAGTGGCGCATTCGCGCGCAGCGCCGGCAACACCGATTCGATCTGCGACTTGAGCATGGCGGGCGTTTCTCCGTCGTAGTCCACGCCCGCGGCTTCGGCGTGACCGACATTTCCGGCCGCATCGCGAAGCGTCACGACCACCACCGGCAGCTCTGAGATTACGCCGCGCGCAATCTCGAAGGGCTCGATCAAGTCCCATCGCTCGACGGCAACCTGTCCGGTGATCATGACGACGCGGGCGTCATGGCGACCAGGGCCTGCGCAATGGCATCAACGCCGCCGCGCATCGGATCGCACACGGGCACACCCAGCGCGCTGGAAACGCGGGCGGCGTATGCGTCCCACTCGGCCGTCGATAGCGTGGACGAGTTGATACTCACGCCGACACAACGCACCGCTCGATTGGTGATGCGCGCCGCCTGCACGTACTGATGCACCGCGTCGCCCAGCTCCGGCAGAGGAAAGTCCGGGAAGTACTCAATCGTTTGTCGCGACGGATCGTGGCAGAGCACAAACGCGTCGGGCTGTGATCCGTGCAACAGGCCCAGCGTGACGCCGGCGTATGCAGGATGAAACAACGAGCCCTGCCCCTCGATCACATCCCAATGATCCGCTGCGGCATCTGGAGACAATGTTTCCGCCGCGCCGGCAATGAAATCCGCCACCACCGCGTCAATGGCGATACCCTCGCCGGCGATCATGATACCCGTCTGTCCCGTCGCGCGAAACGTGGCCTTCGCCCCACGCGCCAGCAGCGCGTTCGTCAACGCCAACGCCGTGTACTTCTTGCCGAGCGCGCAGTCGGTTCCCACGGTTGCCACGCGCATGCCGGTGCGTTTGCGGCCGGTAGCGGCCGGGAACTTGGTGTCGGTGTGCCTGACGTCCAACAAGCGCACGCCACGCGCGGCCGCCAGTCCAACCAGGGCCGGGAACGACGTGAGCCGCGTGTGCATGCCACTGACGATATCCAGACCATTCGCGATCGCGGCTTCAAGATCCGGCAACCACGTCGCCGGCAACTTGCCGCCGACGGACGCGATCCCGATCACGAGACTGCCGGCGCCCTGCGTGGCCGCTTCGGCGGGCGACAGCCGCGTGAGGCCGACGCTCACCGTCGCCGATGGAAGACTCCACTCACCCAGCACGTCGCGCGGACACCAATCGCGCAGTCCGCACGCGGTCTTCGCGTCGGTCGGAGCATGCGCGTCGCCGAGATACAACAGGTACGGTTTGCGAAGCTGGTACATGGCGGCTACTGCACCGTCTTGATACCCAGCGTGTATCGCGCAATCCACTCGTACTCGCGGCGCATGCGATCCATCTGGTGATAGTACTCCTGAAACCCGTGCCCTTCGCGCGGATAGAACACCAGTTCCGTCGTCTTTCCGCGATCCTTCAGCGCGCGATAGAACTCCATCGGTTGGCCGATCGGCACGCGTTCGTCGTTGCTGCCGTGCAGAATGAGGAGCGGCGTCGTGATCTTGTCGCTGTAGCTGATGGCCGAACGTTCCAGATAGAACCGAACAGATGGGTTAATGATGGTGCCGTCATACTGTGGCATACCATTGAAGAAGGTGTCGATGTAGCCCGGAATATCCGTCGTGCCGGCCATGGAAAGCAGCGAAGGCAAACCCGCGCCCATCATGGCGGCCTTGAAGCGACCGGTCTGCGACACCACCCAGCTGGTCAGGTAGCCGCCGTAACTCCACCCTTCAAACGCCATGCGTGTCGAGTCAGCGATACCGCGTCGAATGAGTTCATCGACACCGGTCATGATGTCCCGATAGTCGCCGCCACCCCAATCCGGAATGTTGCCACGCATCCACTTCTCCCCGTACCCGGTGGAGCCACGCGGATTGGGATACAGCACCGCCCACCCCTGCGAGGCCCAGGATTGTCCGGGGCCGGTGCCTCCCTTGAATCCGTTGGTGTGCGCGCCGGTTGGTCCGCCGTGCGCCGACACAATCAACGGAACCTTCGTGCCCGGTGCGTAACCAACTGGCTTGAGCAGCACCCCCTCAACCGGCGATCCATCCTTGCTCTTCCACGTGATGACCTCCGACTCCCCCAACGCGACGTCGGACAGCCACGCATTCGTGCTGGTGACTCGTGTGGGCACAGGCTTCGACACCTCCTGCACGTACACCT
>JBEBIR010000606.1:0-2700 GCA_040080315.1 Gemmatimonas sp. | reverse complement strand
TCCTTAGCATGGCGCTCACCTTCCAACGCATCGTGCCGCACGCACTGCGCCTGCTGGCACTGCTCATCGCCGTCGCGGCCATCGTCGATCCGGCCATCCGCTCGTCGCGACGCACGCGCCCACTGTTGTCGCTGGTCGTCGCGGACACATCGCGTGACACCGATCTCGTCGATCGCGTGACACGTGCGTTGGAGCGGGAATACACGCTGGTCTCGGCGCCGCTTCCGGCTGCGGTCGGCACCGTGTTGATCGGTGCACGGCTACCCGACAACTCCGACGCGCTTGCGACACCGGTCGTGGTGGTCTCACCCGCGGGTGGCGGGCCAAGCGTGTCCATGCGTCGGATTCAGTCGCCGACGCGCGTGATGCTCGAGTCGCGAGTGGTGGTGTCCGTGACGCTCGCCGTCACAGAAGGTTCGGCCAGCGAGGCAACGCCGCGTTCCGTCGGCATCGAGCTCACACAAGACGGCGTGGTCGTCGCGCGCGAGCAGAGACGGATTGCACGCGACACCGTGCTCACCGTACCGCTCACGTTTGTCCCGTCGTCACTCGGCGACCAGGTGCTGCAGGCGCGAGCGTTCGTATCCGAACGACCGGATACGGTACGCCACGATATTCTGGTGAGTGTGCGCGCGAACCGCTGGTCGGTCCTCTTTTTCGATCGACGTCCATCGTGGATGTCGACCTTCGTGCGCAGAGCGCTTGAGCGCGATTCACGCTTCGCGGTCACCAGTCGCGTCATCACGTCCACCAACATCAGCCGCCAGCAGGGACGTCCCCCTGTTGGACTCGATGTGATCGCGAGTGCCGAGGCATTCGACGCGGTGGTGATCGGCGCGCCGGACGCGCTGCTTGCCCGTGACGTCGATGGGATCGGTACACTGCTGCGAACCCGCGGCGCCAGCGTGCTGATTCTTGCCGATCACGCCGCGTCTGGTCCAGCCGATGTGCTGCTCGATTTCGGCGGATGGCGCAACGTTGCACGTCGCGTTCCTGCGGAACTGTCCGCGCCCACGACACGTGATCGGGTACGCGATCCACTGCGGCTGAAAGGCATGGCGTTTGGCGTTCCGCGACGACTCGCTGACCATGTCGTACCGCTGGCCGTCCTGCGCGACGCAACAACGGACTCGGCTCGCACCGACACCGTTATCTGGCGTGTTCCGATTGGGCTCGGACAGCTCGTGGTGAGCGGGGCCTTCGACGCCTGGCGCTATCGCGACACGGCGCAGTCCACGTTTGATGCGACGTGGCGCGACTTCGTTGACGAAGCCGCGAGCCAGCGACTCGCACCGCTTGAGGTGCGCGTAACGCCTGCGCTGATGGAGCCTCGCGCGACGATCTCACTGGTCGTCACACCTCGCGACTCGGCAGTTGCCGCGCCCATTCGCGTGATGGTTCATGCGCTGGCGTCACCCACAGAAGCTCCAACGCCACTGATACTCGACACCATACGTGCCACGGGGCAATTGATGGCGTCCTTTCGGGCACCGGCACGGCCCGGGAATTTTCTAGCGCTGGTGGTCCAGGGGTCGGATACGGTTCGAGCTCCGCTGGTCGTGGCATCGCGCGTGGCCACCGATGCCACCAACGATCCGGATCTGCTGGCCTCGTGGGCATCCTCGCGCGGCGGACGTGTGGTCTCACGCGACAGCATCGAATCGCTCAGCTCGACGTTGAACGCCTTGCTCCACCCTGTCCCTCAGATAGTCGAGTGGCATCCCATGCGATCGCCCTGGTGGATCATCCCATTCGCCGTCGCGCTCGCGGCGGAGTGGTGGATCCGACGTCGGCGCGGATTGGCCTGAAGCGGGAAATCGCTGGTCCATCTTCCCCCTGCTACCAGCGAAGCGCTACCATGGAGCGTACCTCTCTGTACCCTCCTGCACGCTGAATCCGCGCCTCGCACTCACCGCGCCACGGCCAGCGTTCCACCCGATACCCGCGTATCCCGCGCATGTACACACGCGAACAGGTCAAAGCCATCACCGACAAGGTGATAGACATGGCGAAAGCCGACGCCGTTGAGGTCCAGTTCACTGGCGGCGAGCGATCCGGCACTCGATGGGCGAACTCGTCCATCACTACCAACCTTGTGCAGTTCGATCGCAACGTGACCGCCACCGTGCGCATCGGACAGAAGGTCGGAAACGCCAGCACACGCGACACCAGCGACGCCGGACTGAAAGCGATGGTGGATGAAGCCATGGCTGAGGCGCAGAAGGCGAACGACTCGCCGAACCTGCCCGTGTTGCTCGGCGCGCAGGACTACATCCCGGTGGATTCGGCGCTGCCGAACATGGTCGCCGTCGGTCCCGCCGAGCGAGCGCGATTGGTGAAAGAGAGTCTGGATATCGCGGCGTCGAAAGGCGTCGTCGGTGCTGGATACATTCCGAAGAACGATATCGCGAACTGCACGGCGAACTCCAAAGGTCTTTTCGCATACTATCGCTCGGCCGACATGGGCTTCGTGCTCACCTGTCGCATGGCCGATGGAACTGGCTCCGGATTCGCCGCTATCAGTGGTGTGAAGGACTTCAGCATGATCGATGCGAAGGCACTCACTGAATCGGCGGCCAACAAGGCACTGCGGAGCCGCAAAGCGAAGGCGCTGGAGCCGGGCCGCTACACGGTCATTCTGGAGTCGCGCGCGAGTGCGCGATTCCTGTCACTGATGACCAACATCTTCGGTGGTGGTGG
>JBEBIR010000605.1:0-2704 GCA_040080315.1 Gemmatimonas sp. | reverse complement strand
CACGTAGATGACGCACGTTTTTCCAGGCGCATCCGGATGCGACGCCATCGCCGTCCACCCCTTCTTTCCGGCATACAGCACTTGCACCTGCACTTTGCTGAATGCTGAATCCGCGCGCGTGGTGTTACGCGCCAGCGCGTTCGCGTTCGAGCCATAGCTCGCATGATCGGCATACCAGCTCTCCTGATCGGTGACCATGGCCTTGAGCCGTCGTTCGATCTGGGAGATGGCCGCGCTTGATCCGCTGCGCTTGGGCAGGTGCGGCAGGCGCTGGGCGGGCATCGGCACGCGCGGCATCCTCACCCCAGGCAACGCCGCAAGGGCGTCGACTGCGCTGGAAGGCGCCCGGTTCGCGTCGGGAATGCTCAACAGCAGTGACAGAGCGACGATCGATACTGCGACCATACAGGCCTCATCGTGTCGTGCGCCACAAAACACCTCGGCCACATGCCGCTGCGTCTCCTCGCGCGTCTGGACAACGACGACGGGTGCGGGTCACTGTCACCGCCGAAACGTGTGACGTGACGGTACTGGCTGGCGTCGTAACGGCGCGCGGTGCTCCGCTCAGAACGCCGGGACGTTCAGCGCGTCGGCGACTCGTTCGGTCGAGCGCCAGTCGGGCGGCAGGTGTTTCAGCAACCGCGCCTTGAAGCGATGGTAATCCACCGTGATCGTATGACGCGGGGTGTCGAGCTGCGGATAGTCCGGGTGCGCCAACTCACGCGCGATAGCCGACTCCAGATCGGCGGGAGGGCTCCATGATCCGCTCCAGCGTCGCGCGAGCACCTTTGCCTGCAGTTCCGCCGCGGGCCAGATACATCCCAGCGGCTGAAACAGCCCGACGAACGCCAGCGACGGACGTCGCGCGGGAAACATGCGGAGATAGAGGGGCACTGGGCCGCGCGAAAAATCGACGACCTCTGGACGAAAGAACGGATGCGAGATCCAGTATCCCGTGCAGGCAATGATCACGTCGTACTCACCCTGGGTGCCATCGGTGAAGTGCACCACGCGACCATCGAAGCGCGCCACATCCGGACGCGGACCAATGTGGCCGTGTCGCAGCGCGTACAGCAATTCGGAGTTCACCGTGGGATGCGTGGCACCGAAGGCATGGTCTGGCTCGGGAAGTCCATACCGCGCGTTCTCACCCTGAAGCAGTCGCAGGATGCGCGAAATGATGCGTGAGCGGGCGATGCGCGGAATGACGCGTGAACCGGAGCCAAAGACATCGGCTGGCTGACCGAACAGGAACTTGGGCACGATCCAGTATCCGCGTCGCCACGAAATGTCCGTCAGTGTTGACACGCGTGAGGTCTCGACGGCCACGTCGCACGCCGAATTGCCCCCGCCAATCACCAGCACGCGTTGGCCGGTAAACGGCGCCGCCCGCTTGAAGTCGTGCGAATGCATCAGCGCGCCGGAGAACGTTCCGGGATACGCCGGCATGCGTGGTCGCCAGTGGTGTCCGTTGGCCACGACCAGCGCATCAACCTCGTGCGATTCCGCGTGTCCGTCCTGCTCAACCGTCAGATGCCACCCACCAGACGCATCCGGCTCCGCGCGCTGCACGAGGGTGTTGAACCGTATGAACTGCTCCACGCCAAAGTGCCGTGCATATGACTGGAAATAGCTCGCCAACTGTGTATGCGACGGATAGTCAGGATAGGACGCCGGCATCGGGAAGTCATGGTACTGCGACAGTGATTTCGAACTGATGATGTGCGTCGTTTCGAAGACACTGGAGTGTGATGACTCCGGTCGGAATAACCAATTGCCTCCCACGGCATCATTGCGATCGAAGCAGATGATGTCACGAAATCCTGCATCCAGCAGGTTCTTGACGGCGGCGATGCCCGACGGACCTGCGCCGATCACCGCAATCCGCTCAGGTCGGCGGAATCCCGGCTCGGTCGTCATCTCACGCGGTCTTGACGATTGCGCGCTCAGCGAGCGCGGCATGCGCGGCGGCCAGTCGTGCGATCGGCACCCGGTACGGCGAACAGGACACGTAGTTCATGCCGACCCCGTGACAGAATGCGATGGACTGTGGTTCGCCGCCATGCTCGCCGCAGATCCCCACCTTGAGTCCGGGGCGCACCGTTCGACCATCGCGCACGGCCATCGTGATCAACTTGCCGACACCGCGACGATCAAGCACTTGAAACGGGTCATCGGCGAGCAGTCCCTGTTCCAGATAGTGCGGCAGGAAACGACCCGAATCATCGCGACTCAAACCGAAGGTCGTCTGCGTGAGGTCGTTGGTGCCGAACGAAAAGAACTCGGCTTCCTGCGCGATCTCGTCGGCCGTCAACGCGGCTCTCGGCAACTCGATCATGGTGCCGATCAGGTACGGCACGGATTCACCCATCACTCCCATGACGCTGTCTGCGGCCCGCTCGATCACCGCGCGTTGATGGCGCAGCTCGGCCACGTCGGCGACCAACGGCACCATGATCTCGGGTTGCACGTCGATGCCGCGGCGCGACACGCGCACGGCAGCCTCGAAGATCGCACGCGCCTGCATCTCCGTGATTTCCGGATAGACGATGCCCAGACGACAACCACGATGCCCGAGCATGGGATTGGACTCGCGCAGCGCCGACACGATGCGGGTGAGTTCCGCGCGCGGAATGCCCAGCGTCTGCGCGAGAATCACCGACTCTTTTCCGTCGTGTGGCAGAAATTCATGCAGCGGGGGATC
>JBEBIR010000604.1:0-2708 GCA_040080315.1 Gemmatimonas sp. | reverse complement strand
CATCCAGATTGCCGAGGAACTGGAGCACGGCCGGCGGCATCTTCTCCGGATCAACGAAGCGGGCTGGGCTCAGTGACAGATCCATCAAGCTGCGAGCGGATGCACCATCCGAGATCAGCGCCTGCACCGGCATCAGGATCCAGGAGAACAGTCGGGGAACGCCAGCGAGCACCGCGACGGTGGCCGCTTGCGCGTACGACAGATTCGCCTTCATCATCTTGGCGCCGAGCAACAGGAACATGGCGTTGAAGTACGGTCCGACCAGCGTAACGAGCGGCGCACCGATGACGATACTCCAAGAGGTCGACGTTCGCATTCCCGATGCCATTCCGTCGGGAATCGCCGTGCCTTTGGCTGCCATCGCCTTGAGCGCCAGATCGGCCTGCGCATCAAACCACGGCTGAACGAGATTCTTCGTCGCAATCGCGATCACCGCGACAATCAGCGCCGTCACGAGCGCGTACTTGCCCGCCTTCACCGCGCGGGTTCGATCGAACACCGCCGACGGCGAATACAGCACTTCGATCAGATCCTCGAACAAGCCGCTCTGCTTGGGCGCCGCGAGGGACCCCTCTGGACTCGTCACCACTGCCTCCGTTGAAATGTCTGCTAGCGCGCGGCCTCTCCTTCCAGGTAAGTGTACCCTTCCAGCCCGGCCACGTAATCCGCGATGAAGGCGTTTGCTTCTTCGCGCGACAACGACGACGTCGCGTTCACCTTACGCCGGAACGTCGCCAGGAGTTGCGACGCACCGAACTGCACATAGTTGAGAACCTCGGTCACGGTGTCGCCTTCCACAAGGTCCGTGATGTCGTGGCCGCCCTGGTCGTTGAGCCGCACGTGCACAGCATTCGTATCACCGAACAGGTTGTGCAGGTCGCCCAGGATCTCCTGATAGGCGCCGGTCAGGAAGATGCCGAGGATATAGTCTTCGCCGTCCCGGAATTCATGCAGTTCGAGACTGGGCCGACCCTTCTTGTCGCCAACGAACTGATCGATCTTCCCGTCGGAGTCGCAGGTGACATCCTGGAGCGTCCCGCGGCGCAGGGGTTCCTCCGTCAGGCGGTGAATCGGCATGATGGGGAACAGCTGATCGATGGCCCAACTGTCCGGCAACGACTGGAACAGCGAGAAGTTGCAGAAGTATCGATCCACCAGCACGGCTTCCAGTTCCGGCAGTACGTCCTCGAACGTGTCCGCATCGGCGGCACAGATGCGATAGATCGCGTTCATCGTCGCCAACCACAGTACCTCGGCCTTGGCCAGCCCGCGCAAGTCGAGGACGCCGCTGTTGAAATACTGACGCGCGCGATCCTTGTCGAAGGACGCGTCGTGGAACACCTCGAGGACTTTGCGCGGTTTGGCGCTGCGCTCGGTGATCGTGCGCCAGTCCTCAAACATCTCGTGGAGCAGCGAGTGGTCATCGTCGGTCAGGGGCGGAATCGGCTGTTCTGCCAGCGACTCGACATCGATCACCTTGACCAGCAGCAGTGCATGATGCGCCGTCAGCGCGCGTCCCGATTCGCTGATGATGTGCGGCATCGGCAGCTCGGCATCCCGGCAGGCTTCCGCGATCGTGTAGATCACGTCATTGGCGTATTCCTGCAGCGAGTAATTGACACTCGCGTTGTTCGTCGAGTTGGTGCCGTCGTAGTCGATACCAAGTCCACCGCCGACATCGACGTGCGTGACATCAACACCCAGTCGACGCATCTCAAGATAGAATCGCGCGACCTCCTGCAGCCCCGACTTGATAAAGCGAATGTCGGTGATCTGACTGCCGAGGTGAAAATGGATCAGTTTGAGGATGTCCAGACGCCCTTCGGACTCGAGTCGATCGATGAGTTTGATCAGCTCCGCGGAACTGAGTCCGAATTTGCTTTTCTCGCCTCCACTCTGCGCCCATCGTCCCGCGCCTTCGCTGGCCAGCTTGATCCGCACGCCGCACACCGGCGTGACATTCAGATCGGCAGCAACCTCCAGCAGCACATCCAGTTCGCTGAGTTGCTCGAGCACGATGAACACCCGGTGCCCGAGCTTCTGCCCCATGAGGGCGAGCCGCATGAACTCATGGTCCTTGTATCCGTTGCAGACGATCAGGTGTTCGGTGCTTTCCGACAGCCCAAGCACGGCCTGCAACTCCGGCTTCGAGCCGCATTCGAGCCCCACCCCATGCGTCTGGCCGAACTTGACGATCTCCTCGACGACGTGGCGCTGCTGGTTGACCTTGATCGGATACACCGTGGTATATCCGCCCGAATACTCGAATTCCTTGATCGCGCCACTGAATCGTTCGCTCAACGTTTCGACGCGCGAGCGCAGAATGTCCGAGAAGCGCAGCAACACTGGCAGTTGCACGCCCTGTTCTTCAAGGTCGCGCGCCAGGTCCTTGAGATCGATGGTCAGGTGCGGACGATCGGGATCGGGACGCACGATCACGTGCCCGCCGTCGTTCACATCGAAGTAGCCGGCGCCCCACCCGTCGATGTTGTACAGGGCGCGCGCGGCGTCGATCGACCACACCGGCGCGACGGGCGTGGGAAGTTCGGGCAATGTGCGAGTAGCCATGGCGAGAAAAGCTAGCAGGGTACCCAAGCGGGTACCCTGCCCGGCCTATCGATCGCCGTCGAGCAGGCCGCCCAAGGCGCCCAGTACGGATCCTTCTTCCCGCCGACTGCCTCCGGCCCTCGGTGACGCCGCGATAATGC
>JBEBIR010000603.1:0-2710 GCA_040080315.1 Gemmatimonas sp. | reverse complement strand
CGACCGCCAGATCGAGCTGCTCTACCGCGACCCGCGCGCCGCGTCGGGATTTCGTCGTTCGCGTGACCGCCGCCGTGGACTTCGTGGTCGGGCGATCAGCGCTGGCAGGACGCGCAGAATACGGTGCTTCGCCCGTCGACCGCATGCGTACCCACGAGACGACGCCCGCATCGTTTGCAGGGGGCACCCGCCCGCCCGTACGCGGCCAACTGCTCGACGAAACGTCCTCGCTCACCGCGAGCGTCCCGGTAATCGCGGAAACTCGTTCCCCGCGCCGCAATCGAAGCCGTGAGCACATCGCAGAGCGCGCGTCGCAGCGTCGCCGCCTCGTCGGCGGTGACAGACCGCGCTTCGCGTGAAGGATCGATCCCAGCCCGCCACAGTGCCTCGTTCGCGTAGATGTTGCCCACACCGGCCAGTCGGCGCTGATCCATCAATGCCACCTTCACCGACTGCTTCGACACCCGAAGAAGTCCCGAAAACTCGGCGTCGCCGAGCTTCGGGTCAAGAGGCTCAGGGCCGAGCGCGTCGGTGTAGGTCGTGAATTGGCTGGGCGACATGAGCGACACCGTGCCCAGTCGGCGCACGTCGCGATAGTGAAGCTGGCGTCCATCGGTCAGCGCCAACGTCAGGCACACATAGGCGCCGAGTTCGGACGCGGGCGCGTTACGCGCGATCAACAGTCCACCGGTGAAGCGCGGCTGAACCACCAGGTGCCAGGCGCCGTTCGGACCATCGAGATCGAGTACGATGAGCTTGGCGCGGCGCCACACCCGGGCCACGCGGCAACGGGGCAGCAGCCGCGCAAACTCGTCGGCGGTTCGCTCGCGAAGCACGTCACCGCGCAGCACCGAGACCGCGTCCACGACCGCGCCGCTGATCTCCGAGTCAAGATCCCGTGCGATCGTCTCGGTTTCAGGAAGCTCGGGCATCTGCGGCCGCCCGGGCCGCCTCGACGTTTGAGGCGTCGGTTTCCGCCAGCAGACGCGCGGCCACCTGTCGGTCTGCTTCGCGCCAGCCGATGTCGCGCCGATAGATCGCGCCATCAAATCCGATGCGTGACGCCGCGTCGCGGGAGCGTCGCTGCGCATCCGCAAACGATTCGGCGACAGCGGTAACGCCAAACACGCGTCCGCCGCTCGTGCGTAGCACACCATCACGGTCGCGCAAGGTCCCCGCGTGATACACCCGAATGTCATCACCCAGCGAAGGCATCTCGATGGGTGATCCGGTGGTTGGCGCATCGGGATAACCGCTCGCGGCGACCACCGTCGTGACCGACGCCCCATCGCGCCACGCAAGCGCGCGTTGATGCTTGATGCGTGCACCGCGCGCGATCGCCATCATGGGATCCAGCAAACTGCTGCTGAGCATCGGCAAGATCGCCTGCGTTTCGGGATCGCCGAAGCGGCAATTGAACTCGACGACCTGTGGCCCCTCGGGCGTCATCATCAGCCCCGCATACAGCAAGCCGGTAAACGGGGAGCCGCGTTTTCGCAGTGCGTGCAGCGTCGGATGGAACACGCGATCGGTGATGTGGTCGACCAGGGCGGGCGTGCAGAATGACACGGGCGTGTAGGCGCCCATACCACCGGTGTTCGGCCCATCATCGCCGTCGAGCAATCGTTTGTGATCCTGCGCGCCCAGCATTGGAAGGACATCATGACCATCGGTCAGCGCGAACAGCGACAGCTCTTCGCCAGTCATGAACGATTCGACCAGGCATTCGTTGCCGGCGTCGCCGAAGGCCTTGTCGCCGAGTATGCGATCAATGGCCGCGTAGGCTTCGGTTATTGTCAGGCACACGATCACGCCCTTTCCTGCCGCCAGTCCGGACGCCTTGATCACGACGGGTGCGCCGAATCGGGATTGCACCGCCTCCTTCGCTTCGGTGGCGTCGCGATGCGTTTCTGCGTGCGCCGTCGGGATGCCCGCAGCGATCATCATGGACTTCGTGTCCGCCTTCGACGTTTCGACCGTGGCCGCCTGCTTGGTTGGTCCGAACACGGCGATGCCGCGCTGACGCATCTGATCGACGAGGCCGGCCGCCAACGGCGCCTCAGGTCCCACCACCACGAGATCGACGGCTTCGGCTTCGGCGAGCGCCATGAGCGCAGGAAAGTCGGTCGTGCTGATCGGCGCAATACGCGCCAACTGGGCGATACCCGGATTCCCGGGCGTCGCGATCAGGTCGATTGTCGTGTTCTCACGCGACAGCGCATCGGCGAGCGCGTGTTCGCGCCCCCCCGAGCCGATAATGAGAATTTTCATACCGAAAACCTAACGCGCGGCGTGCAGGAATCGCGGGCCCGATTGCTCCAGCATAAAAAGATGCAGCCGCCCAGGTACTCAGTACTCAGTACTCAGTGCTCAGTACTCAGCACTAGACGCCCCCGGTACCCGAAGCCGACCGAAACGCCTCTTTGAACGCGTCTGTGGCGCGGCCGATCGCGTCGCCCACCGTCTGCGCGGCGGCCTTCGCCTGCTCGGTGTAATAGTCCGTGGCTTCGCGCACATCATCTCGCAGTGGGCGCTCGGCTTCCGAGCCGCGACGGATGTACTCACCGGCCATGATCCTTGTGTAGTCGCCCGAGTTCTCCCATCGCCGGAGTTCAGCCACGCGCACGGTGTGGAACGGATGTTCGCGCAGCGCCGTGTTCAACGCCTTGAGCACGCTGTCCCATGTTGTGCCCCCCACCTCGTATTCCTC
>JBEBIR010000602.1:0-2711 GCA_040080315.1 Gemmatimonas sp. | reverse complement strand
AATATCGCGCACAGCAGGCTGGCGGCCGGGCCGCCTACGTGCGCGCCGTGCTGGACCCGAAAGAGAAGCAGTCTGTAGTGGTCGCGGCCACGCCGCCCGCACCAGCGCGGAAGGTCGTGGGCATTGTGTTGTATCCGGGCTTTGAAGTGCTCGATGTCTTCGGTCCGGCCGAGATGTGGTCGTACGTGCCGGAGTTCCGAGTCGTTTACGTCGCGCAGAAATCCGGACCGGTCAAGTCGGCGCAGGGCGTGTCGATTGTGGCCGACTTTTCGTTCGAAACTGCCCCGCCGTTGGACATCATGATGGTTCCTGGCGGCAACGGCACGCGAACGGAGCTCAACAACCCTGTGTTTCTCGACTACATCACCGCGCAACACAAACGCACTGAGGTCACGACGTCGGTGTGTACGGGGTCGGCGCTGTTGGCGAAAGCCGGCATCCTGCGAGGACACAAGGCGACGTCCAACAAGGCCTTCTTTTCACTGGCCGTCGACGAAGATCCGTCGGTCGAGTGGATCATCAAGGCCCGTTGGGTGGAGGACGGAAAGTTGCTCACGTCTTCCGGAGTCTCGGCCGGTACGGATATGTCGCTGGGCCTGATCGCCAAGCTGTACGGCGTTTCACGCGCCCGCGGTTTGGCACGCAGCCTGGAGTACGAGTGGCACGAAGATCCGTCGGTCGATCCGTTCGCGTTGACCGCCATGCCGAAGCCGGCCAAGCGTTAGGGGATGGATTACCGCGCCATCCAGTCAGCTGGAGGCGTCCCCCATGCGGGTGCGGGCCTGACGACGCTGGTGCGCGTGGTGTCCATCATGACACTTCTGAGCGCACCAGCGTGCAGGACACAGCTTGAGATGCCGACGATCGAGGCGGGTCGCACGCTGTACGCTGACAACGGATGTGCGAGTTGTCATGGCGCGCTCGGACGTGGCGACGGTCCGATTGCCAAGTCACTCGACCGCAAACCGCGCGATTTTCGCGTGATCGCCGATTATAAGGTTGGTGCGGACACCGCCTCGATCGCGTGGGTGATTGCGAATGGTCTCACCGTCGGCGGCATCATGCCACCGTTCGCGCACCTCTCCGCGATCGAGCGCCAATCGATGGCCTTGTTTCTCGTGACCTTGCAGGAACCCTCTCCCACTTCCGGAACCCGACCATGACCCGAGCCCTTCGGCTCCTGCATCAGACCACCCTCACTGCCGCATTCCTCGCGATGAGCGCGATCACACCCCTCGCGGCGCAGTCGACCACGGTGACCTCGCATGACGCCTGGGTGCGCGAGCCAGCCCCGAATCGCAAACAAACGGCGCTGTTTGTGGTGATCGAGAACCCGGGCACCGCGGCCCGTTCCATTGTGAAAGCCAGTTCCGATGCCGCGGAAACGGTGGAGCTGCACGAGATGATCCGTGATGCCGGCATGATGCGCATGTCGCCGGTCAAGGCCATCGCGGTCCCCGCGGGCGGCAAGGCCGAACTCAAGCCGGGCGGCCTGCACATCATGCTGTTCGGGCTGAAGAAACAGCCGGTGGACGGTGATACGATTCGGGTGCAACTGACGCTCGACGACGGCGCGACTATTCGCGTCGTGGCGCCGGTGCGCAAGGTGGGGAGCATGCCGTGACGCGGACCGTCCCGCGTTCGAGTCGGCTGCTGGCGTCGATGGCCATGGTGTTGACTGTGGCGACTGGCTGCGGCGGCTCCAGCTCGGATGGACCGCCAGTCCTGCCGATTGGCGGAGATTTCGTGCTCACCGATCACAGCGGGCAGCGCTTCGAGAGCACGTCCCTTCGCGGGAAGGTGGTGCTGGTGTTCTTCGGGTACAGTTTCTGTCCCGACTTCTGTCCAACCACCCTTTCGAAGCTGGCAGCCGTGACGCGGCGACTTGGCGATGCCGCGCCGGGGATCAAGACACTCTACATCACCGTTGATCCTGAGCGCGACACGCCGGCCGTGTTGAAAGACGACCTGGCCAACTTCAAACTGGATGCGCTCGGATTGACGGGCTCACGCGCTGCTCTCGATTCGGTGGTCAATCGGTTTGGCGCGCGCTACGAGATTGTGCCCACGCCGGAGTCCGTCGCAAAGTATACGGTCTCGCACACGACGTCGGTGTACGTGCTCGATCGGCGCGGACGCGTCCGCTTCGAGCTTCCGTACGAATCAAGTGTCGAGGAAATCCTGATGAGTGTGAGCACGCTGCTGAAGGAGCGGCCCTAGCTGGCGAGCGTCACAACCGGCGCGGCGTCAGGGAGGCACGCGCCGGCCACGACTGCCAGGCCCACAAACCCCTGACCGCTAGACAGCGAGACGCTATTTCATCGCCTGCAACTCGGTGGCGGTCCATGGGGCCGTGCATGCAGCAGCGCACGGGCTCACCTCTTCGCGGCCTTCGGCACCAGTCGAATTTGTCCGGATGCCTCGCGCGCCTTCAGTACGGCCATCACGTCCGCCATGGGCAGCGGCGTAAACTCGCCCGAGAGGAAGTCGCGCACCTGAAGTGCGCTGATGCCGCCCTTGCGCAGCAGCAACCCAAGCTCCGCCGAGAATTCATCGGGCAATTGTGGGCCGGCCGTTGCGCCACCACGACCACCGCCGCCACCGCCACCGACACCCGCGGGTGGAGCGCCGCCTCCGCGACCACCGGCGGGCGGCGCGTTGGGTGCCGCCGCACCGCTGACCGGCAGCTCGACCATCAGCGTTGACGCGTC
>JBEBIR010000601.1:0-2725 GCA_040080315.1 Gemmatimonas sp. | reverse complement strand
ACGCTGCTTGACGTGGTGGCCGCCGGACCGCGCGTGATGTCGATTGAGCGCCTGACGCTGTTGCGCAACGCGGCGCTGCTGGGCGCACCCGATGTCGTGCAGGTCACGCTGACGCTTCGCGCGCCGGTACTGCCGCCGTGACGAAACGCTCGGCTCCCACGCTGCCATCGGCTGCGCGCCGCATTGCCCCGACCCGCTGGCTGGACGCGCTGTCTGCGCTGTGCGCGGTGGCGGCGGTGGTGTTGCTGCTCCTTCCGACGCCTCGTGGCATTCCCCTTGTTGCGACCCCAACCGCGAATGCGGACTCGACCGACCCGTCAGCACTCACGGCGCCTGCCCTTGCGTTCGCTGAACCGCGGGCAGATTCCTTGATGGCCGTGGTCGTGAATGGCAACGTGTTCAGTGCGAGTCGGCGCGCGCCCACCAGCCGTTTCGTCGTGCCCGGTCAGGGTCTGGATATCCCAACGCCTCCCGTTGACTATGCGCCGCCGGTTGGCGGTGCACTGCGCGACACCGCGGCCGACCCGTTGCCGCGACTCTCGGCGATCGTCGCGATGAATGGTGAGCGGCGTGCCCTGCTGCAGTTCGTGGCCAGTGATGTTTCACCGCGCCTGTATAGACTCAACGATGTGCACGCCGGGTATCGGATTGTGCGTATCGAGTCGGACCATGTCGTCCTCGCCAGCCGTTCGGGGACGCGCACCCTGCGACTTTCGCAGCGCGCGACCCCGGACACCCTCAAGAACCCGCCGTGAAAACACTTCTCGCTCGACGACCGGCACCGCTCTTGGCGTCACTGCTGCTCGGCGCCCTGCTCTGCACTGCCGTGGTGCCGGCGGCGGATGCGCAGACGCCGCCGCGCACGGGTACCGCCGCCGCGACGCCAAATGCACCGCCGCAGGGCACCACACTCGACTTCGCCAATGCGCGCCTGGTCGATGTGATTCGCACATTGGCCGCGATGCTCTCACGCACTGTCGTGACGAACGACGTGCCGGATGTGCGTGTCACATTCTCCACCGCGTCGCCGATTCGTCCGGGCGAGTTGGAGAGCATTCTCGAGTCGGTGCTGGAGACGCACGAGCTCATGTGGGTACCCAAGGGGAACGTCGCGCAGGTGATGCCCACGGAGAAAGCGCCAGCCACCGGCACCCTGCGCACGGGCTTTGTGTTTCCCGATCCCCCGCCACTTGGTTTGGTCACCCAGCTCGTGCCGTTGCAGTCGATCCGAGCCGATGAAGGCGCTGACGCGTTGCGCGCTGTGCTCTCGAAGGGTGCGCGCATCGAGCCGGTCGCGCGCTCCAACGCGCTACTCATTACCGATCGCGGTGTCAACGTGGCGCGGTACCTCGATCTGCTGCAAAAACTCGATGCCGCCCCCGCTGGTGAGTCGGGGTTGCGTACCTATGTGGTGAATCTCAAATACGCCTCGGCGGAAGATCTGTCGGGCGCGCTGGGACAACTGTTTGGCATTCAGGTCGCCACCAGCAGTGTTGGATCACTCGCCGATCGCTCGTTGTCACGCGCGCTCGACACGTTTCGCTCGCGTGACGCAGAAACGTTTCGCCAGCGATCCATGGGTGGCGCCGCAACGAATGCCGCAGCGCCCGTGTCGGCATCGACGCCTCGGGATTCGGCCGCAGGTTTGCTGGTGGGTCGTACGACCATCGTCGCCAACTCGCCAACCAATGCGCTCGTGATTCGCACCGCTCCGCCCAATTTTCCGTTGCTACGAGAGACTATTGACGCGCTGGACACGCGACCCGCGCAGGTCCTGTTCGAAGTGACCATCGCGGAGATCGCCTTGGGACGTGGCTCGGAGTTTGGGGTCGATTGGTCCGCCGTCAATCGCGGCAGCGACGTGCAGGCGCAGTTCGGCAATCCGGAGATTCCCGATACCGGCTCGACATCCGCCCTGCTCCGTTTGGTGCGACTCGACGGCACCGCCGTGCGCGCCATGCTGCGCACGATCGCGTCGACCAGCGATGTGCGTGTACTGTCCACGCCGGAAATCATCGCGGCCAACAATCGCGAGGCGACCATCCTGGTGGGCAGCAAGGTGCCCTTCATCTCGTCGACCCGACTGGGCAATGACATTTCCATCGACCGCGCCGTGCAGTATCAGGATGTCGGCACCAAGCTGTCGATCATCCCGACGATCAATGACGACGGCTATGTGTCGGTGCAGTTGTTGCAGGAAGTCAGTTCGCTCACGCAGCAAACAGTAGCCGCGGCGCTCAGCGCCCCCGTGATCTCCACGCGTGAAGCCAGCACACGCGCGATCCTCCGCGATGGCCAAACGGTTGTCATCGCCGGCCTGATCGGCGAAACACAACAGACAGAAGTGCAAGGCATTCCCCTGTTGATGGAAATTCCGTGGCTGGGTGCGCTGTTCAAGCGACAGTCGGTGACGCGTCAGCGAACGGAACTCGCGATCTTCGTAACACCATACATCGTGCGTACCGACGCCGATGCTGATGCGATTCGTGAGCGGGTCCGTAAGAACATGGAGCAGCGTTCACCGGGCGTGCTCGACGGCACCCCGGTCACGCGCAAGCCGCCACCCGAATCGCCAACCGGCGGCTCAGCACGCTGATGGCCAGCGATACGCCTCCCGCGGCGACCGGAGCGCCCGAGCGAGACGCGCGAACGCTGCGCGATGCGGCGGGCGGCGCGTTGGCGCGCCAGTTTCCGGCGCGATGGCTGGAGGAGCATGCCATTCTGC
>JBEBIR010000600.1:0-2731 GCA_040080315.1 Gemmatimonas sp. | reverse complement strand
CTGCCGAACGAGACACCAAACGGCAGTCCGGTGGTGCTGGCCAGTGCCGGATTGTGGAAGATCACGTACTCGTCACGCCCGGCCACCCACGCATTGCCAAGGGATGCAGCGCGCGCGGAGACGGGCAGAATCAGGGCCAGCGGCCCGGCGTCCTGGGCACCCGCTGACATAGGCGCGAGCAGGCCAACTGCGGCCAACAACGGTAGAGTCGCCGCGAGAACTGGTCTTCGAGAGTTCATCCGTGAGTCGTGAGGGGTGGTGAGCGAGCGAAGGGGATAAAATGGAGGACGCGCCGAGTACTAGACACTCCCGGGACGCACATCGTTTGGCCGTGCGAGTCTCGCACGAAGAGTTCAGCAAGCTCATCTATACAACCCGCTCACCCACTCGAGACCACCTTGAACTTTGACGTTGCATCCGGCCTCGCCGTACTCCAGCGCACTCCGCGCACGCTGAACGCAATGCTGCGCGGGCTCGGCCAGGAGTGGGTTCGTTCAACCGAAGGACCTGAGACCTGGAGTCCCTTCGACATCGTTGGGCACCTGGTTCACGGCGAGCGAACAGATTGGATTCCGCGAGCCGAACTCATTCTCGCTCGCGGCTCCCGCCGCCGCTTTGCGCCGTATGATCGCTTCGCCCAGTTTCGCGAGAGTGAGGGCCGATCGCTCAACGAACTCCTTGATGAGTTCGCAAGGTTGCGCGACGCGAATCTGGCAACCGTGCTCAGCTGGCAACTAACCGATTTGGAACTCGCCCTCGAAGGCGAGCACCCGGACTTTGGCGTCGTCACACTGCGTCAACTGCTCGCCACGTGGGTCGCGCACGATCTGGGACACGTGGCCCAGACGGCGCGTGTGATGGCGAAACAGTACCGCGAGGCCATCGGACCGTGGCGCGCCTACCTGCCGATTGTGGATCGCTAGCCATCGGGCGCGCAAGCGGACAGGGAATGTGTATGTTCGTGGTGCAGCCTTCCGATTGCTGACTCAGCACATTCCGGAGGATCTCATGCGTCGCCGCGGAACCCGCCGTTCTCGTGTGTTCGTTCGCGCTCTACTCGCATTCAGCATGTTGGCGAGTCCTCGGACTGTCGCGGCGCAGCAACTGCCGCCTCGGTTGCCAGGTACAGGCATGGTCATCGGTCTCGAATACGCTGTGCTCGACAACCTTCGCCTCGTCACATCGATGGCCACGGCACTCAGCGAGACGGGTCTCACCGGCATGAAGCACTACGTCGAGTCGGTGCAATGGGGTGAGATGCAGAAGAGTGCCACAGCGCCAGTGGATTTCACCAAGCTCGATTGGTTCGTGAAGGAGTATCAGTCGAAGGGATTCACCGAGTTGACGCTGTCGCTCAAGCCGCACAGCGTGTGGGGTTCGAAGAAGGTCGGCACGCTGAAGAGCACCAACGCGGCGCCCAAACCCGAATACCGCGATCACTTTCAGCGATGGGTGTCGGCGGTGATCGAACGGTACGATGGCGATGGCGTGAGTGACATGGCGGGGCTGCGCTGGCCCATTCGCTACGTGGAGATCGGCAACGAGTTCTCCAGCTATGAGCCGGAACCGGTCGACGAGTATCTCGACCTCCTCAAGCTCGCGTATGACGCGGCGCACCGCGCGTCGACGACGGTGCTGGTGGGACACGCCGCGTTTCTGACCACGCCGGTCAACATGAATGTCGCCAACACCAGCGACTACGACGCCGTGTGGAAATCCACGCGTCGAGTGGATACCAGTCATGATCTGGCCGACATGCGGAAGATCCTTGATCACCCCGAGCTCTTTGACTTCATCAACCTGCACAATCTCGGCGACCCGTACGAGATTGAACATCAGGTGCGTTGGCTCACGTTCGAGACCGGTCGGCGCAACTACACGAAGCCGATTGTTATCAGTGACACGCTCCCCACGTCGTACGCCGGTTGGGGGGCCGCCACGGTGTGCACCGGCTTGGGGCTGTCCGTCATGGTGCCGCCCGCGGTGGAATCCGATCGCTGCCGGTTGGCCGCCTACTTCACCAGGCTGGTGAACAAGGATGCCGCGACGTTGGCGTGGACGCGCGGTTTCATCGCCGCCGATCAGGTTCAGCGCACCATCATCGCGGCCGAACAGGGGATCAAGCTGATCAACCTGTCGTTCACCAGTGACATCGCGTTTGCGACGTCGCCGGCCATGCGAGCGGGAGCCGGCATCTCGGCGTGGGGCGGTGCCATACAAACCAACATCTTTGGTGGTGCGGTGACCGATCGATTTCCGCTGTTCTATTCCATCAAGCAGATGATGGGATACCTGCACGGCTATCGAAGCATCGTTCGCGTTCCTATGCCCAACGCGCAGGCGCGCGTATACCGTGTAGAAGGTGCGGCAGGCACCTTGTGGGTGGCCTGGCGCGATCCCAAAGGTGTGGTGCTGCCTGAGGACGGCGCGCCGTCACTGAACGTGACGCTGCCGATGACGGCCGCGCGTGGGACCGTGGAACCGGTCATCACGGCATCGGGACAAACATCGGCCAGAGCGTCGATTGTCAACGTGGTCAACGGTCAGTTGCCGCTCACCCTCACGCACACCCCCGTGTACATCAAGTAAGCGGCCGGCCCGTCACGACGGTGCGTCCAACACCTGGCGCACTTTCGCGACCAGACTTGACGGCGTATACGGCTTTTGTAGGAACGCGACTTCGGCGTGCAGGATTCCATGACGCACCACGGCGTCATCGGTATATCCGCTC
>JBEBIR010000060.1:0-11902 GCA_040080315.1 Gemmatimonas sp. | reverse complement strand
CATGGAGACGTTTCCGCTGAGCGCGGCCGGACATAACTCCACGAAAGCGCTGCACCTGATGATCGAAGCCAAGAAGCTTGCCTATGCCGACATGCAGCGCTTCGATGCCGACCCGCGTTTCGCCAAAGTGCCCGTCGACGCCATGCGATCAAAGGCGTACGCGGTAGAACGGGCCAAACTGATCAACGCCGAGCGCGCAGCCTGTCACGTGAGCGCGGGAGCGGCGAGCGTGACGGATCATGGCACGACCTATATCAGCGTGGCCGACCGGGAGGGCAACATGATCTCGCTCATCCAAAGCAACTATTCCAGTGTGGGCTTTGGATCGGGACTCGCAGTTGGTGGCGCGGGTTTCGTGCTGCACAACCGCGGTGGCGGGTTCACACTCGACGCGAACAGCCCCAACCTGCTGGCGCCACGCAAGCGACCGGTGCACACAATCATCCCGGCGTTCATGGAGAAGGATGACGTGCGCATCGCCTTCGGCATCATGGGCGGATGGAATCAGGCGCAGGCGCACGCACAATTCGTCTCCAACATCGTCGACTTCGGCATGAACGTGCAGGGCGCGCTGGATGTGCCGCGCTTCTCCAAGGAAACATTCGACGGCTGCGACGTGAACGTCGAATCGCGCATCCCGGAATCGACGCGGAACGCACTCACCGCCCTCGGCCACCAGATTGTCATGCGAGGCGATTTTTCGTCGACACGCATGGGCGCCGGTCAGGCGGTGCTGCGCAATTTCACGACCGGCATGAACTCCGGCGCGTCCGACCCCCGCAAAGACGGCGCGGCAATTGCCGAACTGCGCGTAACGCCACCGCGCAAACGTCAGCAGTAAGAAGCGTCCATTTAAACTACTCGCAGGCCTTTGCGTCCCTGATGTCGAACCGCGTGATCGAATCGTTTTCACCACAGAGTTCGCAGAGTTCGCAGAAGCTCGTCGCCGGAGATACCAGCGTCCTTCCGCTGTTGTTGATATAAGCAGAGAAGTGGCGATCGCGGATCCATCCGATGACGTGCCTCTGTGTCCCCTGTGTACTCTGTGGTTCAAGCTGTTCAGCGCCGCCGTTCACTGTGAACTCGCCAATTGATTTACTTGATATTTGAAGTAATTGGCCGTACTGTGTGCCTCTCACCTCAGGAGAGCCCTGCATGAAGGTGCTGGTAGTCGGCGGTGGACCCGGCGGGCTGTACACGGCGCTCCTCCTCAAGCGCCGCGATCCGCGCAACGAGGTGACCGTCGTGGAGCGTCATCGCCCCGATGACACGTTTGGCTGGGGCGTCGTGCTCTCCGATCAAACCGTCGCGAACCTGCAGGGCGCCGACCCCGAAAGCGCGTCGGCCATCGCCGCGGCGCTCCACCACTGGGACGACGTCGAGATCCACTTTGGCGGGCGCACCATGCGCTCGGGCGGACACGGCTTCAGTGGCATCGGACGCAAAGCGCTGCTGCACATTCTGCAGCAACGCTGCCGCGACGAGGACGTGCGCCTTCACTTCGAACACGAAATGGCGGCCGAAACAATTGAGGCCACGATCCTGATGGAACGGGCCGATCTGGTCGTCGTCGCTGATGGCATCAACAGCAAGATTCGGGAGCAGTTTGCCGCCAACTATCGGCCGGATATCGACCTGCGCCTGTGCCGATACGTGTGGCTCGGCACCCCGCGACCGTTCGAGGCCTTTACATTCGCGTTCGCCGAAACACCCGCGGGGTGGTTTCAGGCCCACGCCTATCAGTTTGATAGCGATACCAGCACGTTCATCGTCGAGGCGCCGTTCGACGTCTGGGAGCGCGCCGGCATTCCTGCCATGTCCGATGGCGAGTCGCGCGCGTTCTGCCAATCGCTGTTCGCCGATCTGCTGGACGGCGCCGAACTCTGGAGCAATGCCGCGCATCTGCGAGGCTCCGCGCAGTGGACGCGCTTCTCGCGCGTAACCTGCGCCGAATGGGTGCACTGGCTGGAGTCGGACGGGCAGCGCGTTCCGCTCGTACTGCTGGGAGACGCCGCCCACACCGCGCACTTCTCCATCGGCTCCGGCAGCAAGCTGGCCCTCGAGGACGCCATTGCACTGGATGCACACCTCGCTGCGCATCCAGGTGATCTGGTCGCGGCGCTCGCGCAGTATCAGGCGGAGCGATCGGTCGAAGTGCTCAAGCTGCAGAACGCGGCGCGCAATTCCACGGAATGGTTCGAACATGTCGACCGCTACGCGCGGTTGGCACCCGAACAGTTTGCCTACTCGTTGCTGACGCGGTCACAACGCATTTCTCACGAGAATCTGCGCCTGCGTGACCCGGTCTACGTGGCCGCGTTCGAGCGATGGTTCGCGCAGCATGCGGGACTCCGGGTGCCGCCGGAGTCCAGCGCACCGCCGGCCATCTTCACACCGTTTACCGCGCGCGGCGTGACACTCGCCAACCGTATCGTGGTGTCGCCGATGGCGCAGTATTCAGCCGACACCGACGGTTCTCCGAACGACTGGCATCTGGTGCATCTTGGCGCGCGCGCGACCGGCGGTGCCGGACTCGTGATGACGGAAATGACGTGTGTCGCGGCCGACGCACGCATCACACCCTGGTGCACCGGCTTGTGGACCGAAGGACATCGCGAGGTGTGGGCCCGCATCGTGCAATTCGTGCACCGTCATTCGCACGCCAAGATCGGTCTGCAACTCGGTCATGCCGGTGCCAAGGGCGCCACCATGAAGATGTGGGAGGGCATCGATCAACCCCTGCCTAACGGCGCGTGGCCGCTGATCGCGGCGTCCAAGCTGCAGTACCTGGATGGCATTTCACAGGTCGCGCGTGCCATGACGACACGGGACATGGACCGCGTGGTGAACGAGTTTGTGCGCGCCACGCGGTTGGGCGCCGAGGCGGGGTTTGATTGGTTGGAGTTGCATGCCGCGCATGGGTACTTGCTCTCCGGGTTCCTGTCGCCGTTGACCAACACCCGCACCGATGAATTCGGCGGTGACCTCTCGGCACGCGCGCGGTTCCCGCTGCGTGTGTTCTCCGCCATGCGAGACGCTTGGCCGACAGACCGTCCAATGTCGCTGCGCATCTCCGCACATGATTGGACGCCGGGCGGCAATACCGACGACGACGCCGTGGCGATCGCCCGACTGTTTCGCGCCGCCGGAGCCGACGTAATCGATGTGTCGGCTGGTCAGGTGGTGAAGCAGGAGCAACCGGTGTACGGCCGCATGTGGCAGACACCATTTTCTGATCGCGTCCGTCAGGAAGCCGGCATTGCCACCATGGCCGTGGGCGCGATTACAGACGCGGATCAAGCCAACGGCATCGTGGCGTCAGGACGCGCCGATCTGGTCGCGATCGGACGACCGCATCTGGCTAACCCGTCGTGGACGCTGTCCGAGGCGGCACGATGGAGCTACCCGGGCGCAGCGTGGCCCGTGCAGTATCTGCAAGGCAAATCACAACTCGAGCGATTGATCGAACGCGAACGCGCCTCGCGCGTGGACACCAGCGATCCGCTGCCCAAGGGTGAACTGACGTGACCGTCTCTTCCGCCCTTGCCGGACGTCACGCCCTCGTGACCGGTGCCAACCGCGGCATCGGCGCCGCCATTGCGCACGCGCTGTCCAATGCGGGAGCCAGTGTCTCGCTGATGGTGCGTGATCCCGCGAGCGCGAATGCCGTAGCTGAGTCACTGCCCGGACCGCACGCCATCGTGGTAGCCGACGTGACCGACCGCGACGCCTCGCAGACCGCGTGCAAACGCGCCGTTAAGGCACTCGGCCCCATTGATATTCTGGTGAACAACGCCGGCTCGGCGGAGTCCGCGCCATTCATGAAGAGCGATGTGGCTCTCTTCGAGCGCATGCTCGCCGTTCACCTGATGGCCGCGGTACACACCACACACGCCGTGTTGCCGACCATGCTTGAACGCAAAGCAGGGCACGTGGTGAACATCGCCAGCATTGCCGGCGTTTCGGGCGCGCCGTACGTCACGGCATACACGGCGGCCAAGCACGCGTTGGTGGGATTCACGCGGGCACTCGCACTGGAAGTCGCGGCACGCGGCGTCGCGGTGCACGCGGTGTGTCCCGGCTACACCGACACGGATTTGGTGCGCGGCGCGGTGGCGCGGATTGTCAGCAAGACCGGGCGCAGCACACACGATGCGCAGCAGTCCATGCTGTCCGAAGCCGGTCAATCGCGCATGATCACAGTCCACGAAGTGGCCGAGGCCGTGCTCGCGCTCTGCGTTGCCCCCGGCACAACCGGCGGACAGGTGATTGTCCTTGATGGCTCGGTGCGCACATGACCGCGCCATCGGACCACGAATCGCTGCGACTGTGGCTGCGGCTGTTCACCTGCACCACCCTCATCGCACGCGAACTCGGCAGCGCGCTCAAACGCGAGTTCGGATCGTCACTGCCACGCTTCGACTTGCTCGCGCAACTCGACCGTGCGCCGAAGGGACTCCGCATGGGCGAACTGTCGGAGCGCATTCTCACCACGGGCGGAAACGTCACCTGGCTCGTGCGCGCGCTGGAGTCGGATGGGTACGTGTCACGACGCGTCTCCGCCGATGACAAGCGCGCGACGGTCGTGCGACTGACACCAACCGGTCGTCGACACTTTGCGGCGATGGCCCGTTCGCACGAAGGCTGGATCATCGCCATGTTTTCTGCATTGCCCTCAGCCGATCGGCGCGCCATGCATACCCGGCTTGGCGTCGTGAAAGAGCAGTTCCGTCCCACCCGGAGTTCTCCATGAGCGATACCAACCAATTCCTTTGGTCGACGGCGCACGATGGCCGCGTGGGTGTGCTGACGCTCAACCGACCAGCGCGCAAGAATCCACTCACATTCGAAGGCTACGCCGAGTTGCGCGACCACTTTCGTGCACTCGCCAGTGCGTCTGATGTGCGCGCCGTTGTCCTCACAGGCGCAGACAACAACTTCTGCTCGGGCGGTGACGTGTTCGAGATCATCGAACCACTCACGCGCATGGCGGCACCGGAACTGCTGGCTTTCACCACCATGACCGGCGATCTGGTAAAGGCCATGCGCGCCTGCCCGCAACCCATCATCGCAGCGGTTGACGGCGTCTGTGCCGGTGCCGGGGCGATACTCGCGATGGCGTCGGACATACGCGTCGCCACACCTCATGCGCGCACGGCATTCCTTTTTTCGCGCGTCGGTCTCGCTGGGTGCGATATGGGTGCGTGCGCCATGCTGCCACGCATCATCGGTCAGGGACGCGCGTCGGAATTGCTGTACACCGGTCGCGTGATGGACGCGGCCGAGGGCGAGCGCTGGGGGTTTTACAATGCCATCGTGCCGCGCGACGAATTGCTCGCGGACGCAGTACGTCGCGCTGGCGAGCTGGCCAATGGCCCCTCGTTTGCCCACGGCATGACCAAGGCCATGCTGCATCAGGAATGGAATGTGTCGGTGGACGCGGCGATTGACATGGAGGCGCAGGCGCAAGCGCTGTGCATGGGCACGCAGGACTTCCGCCGCGCGTTCGAAGCGTTTGCTGCGAAGAAGACGCCGGTGTTCGAGGGCAATTGACCATGCAGACCTCGTCTCACCTTGTCTGGCCTTTCTTCGACGACGCCCATCGGGCGCTTGCCACGTCGACGTCGGCCTGGGTGTCCACGCAGTCCGTTGATGCCCAGTCAGTCGACGACGCGTGTCGCGATTGGGTGCGACGCCTTGGCGACGCCGGATTCCTTCGCTACTGCGTGCCGCAAGCCTGGGGTGGTGCGCTCCCGGCGCTCGATTCACGCGCGTTGTGCGTACTGCGCGAGTCGTTGGCCTGGCACGACGGGCTGGCGGACTTCGCATTCGCGATGCAGGGCCTGGGGTCGGGAGCCATCACCTTGGGTGGCAGCGATGCGCTGCGCGCCGAATGGTTGCCGCGTGTCGCATCGGGTCAGGCCATCGCGGCCTTCGCATTGTCCGAGCCCGACGCGGGATCCGACGCGGGCGCCATGCGCATGAGTGCCATACGCACCGCCAACGGATGGCGTTTGAACGGCACCAAGACCTGGATCTCGAATGGAGGTATCGCCGACTTCTACTGCGTGTTCGCGCGGACCGCAGCAGACAGCGTGGGCAGCAAAGGCATCAGCGCGTTCTTCGTGAAGGCCGATACACCGGGACTGTCCGTCACTGAGCGCATTGCAGTCATGTCGCCGCATCCGCTGGCCACACTGCAGTTTGATGACTGCGAAGTGCCTGACCACGCGCTGCTGGGCAACGAGAGCGAAGGGTTCGCGCTCGCCATGCGCACACTGGACATCTTCCGCGTGTCCGTGGCGGCGGCGGCCACGGGCTTCGCGCGACGCGCGCTGCACGAAGCGTTGAATCAGTCAGACACGCGCGCCATGTTCGGCACAACGCTCGGTGCCCAGCCGCTGGCGCAAGCCATACTCGGCGACATGGCCACCGATCTCGATGCGGCCGCACTGCTGACGTATCGCGCCGCCTGGCATCGCGACACACAGCCCGGGCGTAGCACCGGCGTCGCAGCGATGGCCAAGTTGGGAGCCACCGAACTGTCGCAACGCATTATCGACCGAGCGCTTCAACTGCACGGCGGCCGTGGCGTGCGCGTGGGTGAAGTGGTTGAACGCCTGTACCGCGACGTGCGCGCGTTGCGCATCTATGAGGGTGCCAGCGAAGTGCAGCGGCTGCTTGTGGGACGCGAGACGCTCTCCGCCCATCGCAAGCGCTGACACAAGCCATGACCATGCGCCTGCACCCCAGCGGCCACATCGATTCGTTCGCGCGTGCACAGCTTCCACCGGCCGAGCAATGGCCGGTGATGCGGCTGGAGGGTGTGTATGATGCCCCGCCGCGTTTGAACGCGGCCGTGGAGCTGCTCGATCGCGCGATTATTGATGAAGGACACGGTGACCGCGTCGCGCTCGTGACACCCAATGGGAATGGAGGCTGGGAGGACACCACCTACTCGCAGCTCGCCGCCAGCGTTGATGCGCTGGCAAACGTGTTGGTGCACGATCTGGGACTGGTCTCGGGCAATCGGGTGCTGTTGCGCGGCTTCAACGGACGATGGATGACCGTTGCCTGGCTTGCCACCGTGAAGGCGGGCATGGTTGCGGTTGTCACCATGCCGATGCTGCGATCGACCGAGTTGCGAGTGGTCATCGAGCGGGCGGCGTGCAATGCGGCGCTGTGTGATGTGCGACTGCTGGATGAGTTGGCCAGTGCCGCCGTGGGCGCAGCGGGACTGAAGGTGTTGCGCACGTGGGGTGGAGACGCGGCCGACCGGTTGGAGCTGGCCATGGCACATCATGTCGACGCGTTCTCGGCGTGCCCCACCGCCAGCGACGATGTCGCGCTCATTGCGTTCACGTCGGGAACCACGGGCGTGCCGAAGGGCTGCATGCACTTTCATCGCGACGTGATGGCAATGTGTCAGGGGTTTGCGTCGCAGGTGCTGCGCATTGGCGCGGGCGACCGCTGCATCGGCACCCCGCCAATTGCGTTCACCTTCGGTCTGGGAGGGTTGCTGTGTTTCCCGATGGCCGCGCGCGGGAGCGCCGTACTCATCGAGCGCGCCACACCGGAATCGCTGCTTGACGCGATCATGCAAACAGGCGCGACCATCAGCTTCACGGCGCCGAGTTTCTATCGGCAGATGGCGTTGGCCATCGAGAAGCAACCGGGCCGATTCAACACCTCGTCACTGGTGCAGTGCGTGTCGGCGGGAGAAGCGCTTCCCGATGCGACACGCACACTCTGGCGCGACGCCACCGGTATCGAAATGCTGGATGGCATAGGCGCCACTGAGCTCATTCACATCTTTGTTGCGGCAGCGGGAGCCGATGTGCGTGTGGGTGCGGTGGGGCGCGCCGTGCCTGGTTATGAAGTCGCGATACTCGATGACGAGCTTCAACCGGTTGCGTGCGGCGACGTGGGACGTCTGGCCGTCCGCGGTCCTACCGGCTGCCGTTACCTCGCCGATGCGCGTCAGACGGCGTACGTGCAGCACGGATGGAATCTCACCGGCGATGCCTGTGTCATGGACGAGGATGGGTACGTGTACTTCAAGGCCCGCACTGACGATCTCATTATTTCATCCGGATACAACATTGGCGCGCCGGAGGTAGAGTCCGCGCTATTGCAGCATGACACGGTATTGGAGTGCGCCGTGATTGGCGTGCCTGATGTTGAGCGCGGCCACGCCGTGAAGGCGTTTGTGGTGCTCAAGGCCGGTCATGCGCCCACCACCGTGCTGGCCACGGCGTTGCAGGAACATGTCAAGGCCACCATTGCTCCATACAAGTATCCCCGCCACGTGGAGTTTGTGGCATCGCTTCCGAAAACCGAGACCGGCAAGCTGCAACGCTTCCGTTTGAAGGAGAACGCGTGATACACCGATTGCTGCAACCCGACGGGTGGCTGAGGCCACGTGGGTACGCCAATGGCATCTCCGCGCGCGGCCGACAGGTGTATGTGGCCGGGCAGATTGGTTGGGACGCCGGTGGTCGGCTCGTGAGCACAGACCTTGTCGCACAAGCGCGGCAGGCGCTTGGCAACATCGTGGAGATCCTGGCGTGCGACGGTGCGCGTCCCGAGCATCTGGTGCGCCTCACGTGGTATGTCCTCGACCGCGACGCCTACATCGGCAGTGCAAAGGCACTGGGCGTGGCCTATCGCGAGGTCATGGGACTCAATTTCCCAGCGATGTCGACCGTGCAAGTAAGCGCCCTGGTTGAACCGGGCGCACTTGTGGAGATCGAAGCGACCGCGGTTGTACCAGATACCGAGAACGCCGCGTAAGCACGCGAGCGCGCGTCTACATCACGGCGTAGGCGCGCGCGGTTTCTGTTTGAGCCACTGATCCAGCCACCGGTGTTCGTTCACAATGCGGTGGACCTGATTCCACGACCCGCCAATTGCGTGTGGCTGATCGGCATACTGGATCATCCGCGTTGGCACGCCGTTCTTCTTGAGCGCCACGTACATCTGTTGCGCTTCGGAGTATGGCACGCGCTGGTCGATCTCTCCATTGATGAACAGCGTGGGCGCAGTAGCCTTGTCGGCATAGGTGAGCGGCGACTGACGAATCATGATCTCGCGCGCTTTCGGATCCCATGGTGCGCCGAAGAATTCCGTTTCCTTGGTGCGCGGGATGTCGGCGTTGCCATAGTCGCTGGTCCAATTCACGATGCCCGCGCCGGGAATCGCGGCGGCAAATCGGTCGGGGTATTGCGTGATCAACCAGTTCGTCATGAATCCGCCGTACGAGTGACCGATGGTGGCCACACGCCGACGATCAATCGCGAATCGACCCAACACGTGATCAATGCCGGCCATGACATCCTGACCGTCACGCGTGCCCCAGGCACCCCACGTGCCCCACAGGAATTTCTCCCCGTAGTTCGTGGAGCTGCGAAAATTCACTTCCAGTACGAAGTAGCCGTTGGCGGCCAGATACTGGTTCTTGAAATTGAAGTTGTATTCGATCGCGCTGTGCGGCCCGCCGTGATTGCTTACGACCAGCGGATACGGTCCACCGGCAGGCGTATAGCCGGCGGGTATGGTGAGCCAGCCTTCAATAGGCGTGCCATCCGGACTGGCGAATCGCACTCGCTCCGACGTGCTGAGCGTCAACGAGTTCACGAATGATGCATGGACCTGCGTGAGCTGTCGCTCGCGCGTTCCATCGATATCGGCGGACCAGACTTCTGATGGCGACTCGAATGTGCCAACCACGTAGGTCATGCGACGGAAGGCTGCATCGAACGTGAAGCCGCTCAGACGTCGTTGACCCGTTGTCACTGCCTGAACCGCTCCCCCATCGGGGGAAACACGAAAGAGATGCTGCGTGCCACCGACACCACCCGTGAAATAGATGGCCTTGCCGTCGGGACTGAACACCGCGTTCGCCGGCAGATAGTCCCAATCGGCAGTGAGCACCCGTTCCGCGCCACCATCCGCGGGAATGATCACCAGATCGGTCGCGCCACCGTGATCGAGCTTGCGCGCAATCACGACATCAGTCGTGAGTTGTCGCGTGCACAGCACCCAACGTCCGTCTGGTGAGAACTGCGCACCGTTGTAGTCGTAGTCGTTGTTGAGCGTGAGTCGCCGCAACTGTCCAGAGGGCGACACGGTCCAGGCGTCGGTGCGACCATACACCCGTTCATTGCGATAGGTCGAATCGGCGCTGAATAACAGGGTCGAGCCATCGCGCCGCCACTGCACGCCGGTGGGGCGGAGCCCGAGCGCGGTCAGTGCCTTCGCCTCTCCGCCGGCAGCAGGTGCCAGAAAGATCTCTTGCGGCGGACTGACTTCGGGATCGCGCACATTGGGCGTGGGGAACGCCGCACCATCACGATGGAAATCCAGCCAGTCGAACTGGACTCCCTTGAAACGCTCCTCATGTCGCTTTTCGAATTCAGACGCGAACACCCGCTCGCGCTTGGGCGGCGCCATATCGCGCAGCGTCGCGGTCCACCGTCCGTCGGGACTGGGCCACGCGCGCGCGCCGGTCGCGCGTGACACTGCGGCCGCGCCGCTCACCGTGTCGATCCGATCAGGTTGCGCGGGATTCACCCGCATCGTGCGCGCGCCCACTTGAAAACGCAGCGTGCCGTCGTCATTCCAAACGGGTGATGTCGCGTTCAATCCCGCCGAACTCACCACTTGTCCCCCCGACGATCCATCGGCTGGGACCAGCCACACTTCGCTATTGGTGCCGTTGGTCGCTTCGACACGGGTGCTCACCGTATGCGCGACCCATCGCCCGTCGGGCGACATCACCGGCGACGCCACGGTCTTCAACCGATAGAAATCTTCTATCGACAGCGCTCGGCGAATCATCGGCATCTGCGCCGACAGCTCGCTCGATGCGGCGTGTACGGCCGCAATACATATGAGCGCCACGGTCACCGAACGCGTGATGCGCGAACACGGCAGGCAACGATCTTGAGTTCGAATCATGACCGGGGCGGGAGGAATGATGGTCGCGACCACGTAATAATCCCGACTGTGGCCCGCGGGATTCCACCAGTACATTACCCGCGATTCGGCCGATTGCCAGCCTCGCCCCCCTCACCCGCCGCGACTCCATGCATCACTACCCGTCCATGTTCGGCCATCCCAAGGAGGACTCCGTCGCTGGAGTCGTCGTCTTCCTTGTGGCGTTGCCCCTCTGTCTCGGGATTGCCATCGCCTGCGGCGTTCCGCCGATCTCTGGTCTGATTGCCGGCATCGTTGGCGGACTGGTGGTGCCGCTGATCAGTCGGTCCGCGCTGTCGGTGACTGGTCCTGCGGCGGGACTCACCTCCATCGTGCTGGTTGAGGTGCAAACGCTGGGAGGGATTCCACCGTTTCTCACGGCCGTCATCATCGCCGGAGTGCTGCAGTTTCTGCTTGGTGTGATTAAGTCAGGCCGGTTCGCCGCGCTGGTACCGTCGTCGGTGATCAAGGGCATGCTGGCCGCGATCGGCATCACCATTGTGTACAAGCAATTGCCAGTCGCGTTGGGCGTCACCGGTGGATTCGCCAACATTGCCAGTCAATGGCACATGGGCGCGACGATGATCGCGGTGCTGTCACTGGTCATTCTCTACGGCTGGAAGCACACGCCGATGGGGAAGTTTCATCTGATCTCGCCTGCATTGATTGTGGTGGTGGTTTCCAGTGTGTTGGCGGCCATGTTGCAGGACTCATCAACGCTTGGCCTGACGGCCGCACAGTTCGTCAACGTGCCCCTCGGCGGCCTCGGCGCGCTGTACGCGGCGCTTCCCCGTCCGGACTTCGCCGGCTTTGCCAATCCCACCGTGTGGTTTGCCGGTGCCACGATTGCCATTGTCGCCAGCATTGAAACGCTGCTTTCACTGCAGGCCGTCGATCGCCTGGATCCGCTGAAACGCCATAGTCC
>JBEBIR010000599.1:0-2736 GCA_040080315.1 Gemmatimonas sp. | reverse complement strand
GACCTACCGTAAGTGATAGCGCAGTGATATCGTATCGATACCAACCCTCTCCACCCGAGGATTACATGCTCCGCGAAGTCGAAGCCCGCCCCACCGCGGGAATCATGATGGCGCTCCTGCTCGTCGCTGCCATTGCTGGCGGCATCGCCATGATCATCTACGGCGCCCGCAACAGCCTCGCGCTCAGCGCCGTCAGTGGCGTCGCCCTGATTGTCCTGTCTCTGCTGTGCCTGCCGGGCCTCTTCACCGTTGCCCCGAATGAAGGCAAGGTGCTCACCCTGTTCGGCAACTACAAAGGCACCGCCAAAACGCCGGGGCTGTGGTTCACCAACCCGTTCATGAGCAAGAAGTCTGTCTCGTTGCGTGTGCGGAACTTCGAGACCAACAAGCTCAAGGTGAACGACCTGCGCTCAAACCCGGTGGACATTGGTGCCATCGTCGTCTGGCGCGTCATCGATACCGCCGAGGCGGTGTTTGAAGTCAACGACTACGTGCAGTACGTCGCCATGCAGAGTGAGTCCGCGCTGCGCACCCTCGCGTCGGCCCATCCATATGATTCGCACGGTTCCAACGACATCGCGCTCAGCACGCACCAGACCGAAGTGAACAAAGGGCTTCAGGAAGCGCTGCGCGAGCGATTTGCGAAGGCCGGCGTCGAGGTGATCGAAGCGCGCATCAGTCATCTGGCCTATGCGCAGGAGATCGCCGCGGCCATGCTGCAGCGTCAGCAGGCCAGCGCGATTGTCGCCGCGCGACAGACCATCGTCGAAGGCGCGGTTGGCATGGTGGAGATGGCGCTCGACGCGCTCAGTGCCAAGAACATCGTCGTGCTCGACGATGAGCGGAAAGCCTCCATGGTGAGCAATCTGCTCGTCGTGCTGTGCTCCGACCGCGCAGCGCAACCGGTGGTCAACACCGGCACGCTGTACTCGTAACGTCGCAACAACCCGGACGCATCTCATGGCTGAACGAAAGTCTTTCCTCCTGCGCATGGACCGCGAGCTGCTCGACGCGGTTCAGCGCTGGGCGAACGACGACCTGCGCAGCCTGAACGGGCAGATCGAGTTCCTGCTGCGGCGCGCGCTGCAGCAGGCCGGTCGCAAACCGCTGACCACGGTGCCATCGGATTCCAACCAGGTGGTTGATCACGAAGGGGATTCATGAGTCAACGTTTGATCGCGGCGATGGCCGCGCTGTTCGCCGTCACGCCGCTTGCGGCGGATGCGCAAGCCACGGTCACCGCCCGCGGTGATTCCCTCCTGCGCGAGCCCATCACCTTTACGTTGATTGGCGGTGCCCGCAGCGGTGAACTGGCCTCGCTCAAGGTCCCGCTGGAACGCGGCCTGCGCGCGTCACCGCGCATCGCGATTCGGTGGATCCGGTTTCCCACCACATCGCCATCACCACGGCCTCCCATTGTCTTTCTGGCCGGCGGCCCCGGTGACGCCGCGACTCGCGCCTTCTCCACCATGCCCGTGGCGATTCTCGACTCGCTGCGCAGCGTTGCCGATGTGATTGCGTTTGATCAGCGCGGTACCGGGCGATCGGAGCCGGCTATGGTGTGCGGTCCCGATGGCGCGCTGCCCGTTGACACCGCACCCACCGCGCGCATGCGCGATTCCGTGGCGCGCGCCGCCGCGACACGCTGTCTGGCGAGTGTGGCGACGCGCGTTCCGCTCGCGGCCTTCACCACGGCGGCGAGCGTCGAGGATATTGAGTCGCTGCGCATTGCGCTTGCCGTTCCCGCCATCTCCCTCTTGGGCGGCAGCTACGGAACCCATCTCGGCATCGCCTACCTCCGCACCCACGGCACGCCCGCCACTCGCGCCGTGCTCGCGGGTGTGGAGGGTCCCGATGACACATTCAAGCGCCCCAGAACGGTCGATGCCGTGTTCGCGGAAATCGCACGCCTGTCGAGAACCGACAGTGTGTTTCGTACGCGCACACCGTTGCTCGCGGTGTTCGACAAACTCCGCGCACAGTTGATCAAGACGCCGATCAAGCTGAGACAGGGAACCACCACCGTGGTCATCACGGCATGGGACCTTCAGCGGATGGTCGCCGACGCGCTCGGGGACCTGCGCGCGCTGCTGGCGTTGCCCGCCGCGATCTACGCCATCGAGAAGGGCGATATCGCACCATTCGCCCGCGCCACCATGCAGTATCGCCAGGCACGACCGATCAACGCCATGAATGTGCTGATGAACTGTGCGTCCGGCGCGTCACCCGCCCGCAAGCGCGCCATTGCGTCGGAACTCGCCGGTTCGCGGCTTGGCACGGTGATCGACTTTCCCAGCACCGCCGTCTGCGATCTTCCCGGCATGCCGCGCTTGCCCGATGCCTTCCGCGGCCGTGCATCCAGCGTGTCACCGGTGCTGTTCATCAGCGGGACGCTTGACGGCCGCACGCCGCCCTCCAACGCCGAGGCGTTGTTGCGCGACTTTCCGAAGGGCCGCCATCTCGTCATCGAATATCAATCACACTCGCTGATGGGCGACCGGGACGTGCTCAGCAACATGCTGCTGTTCCTGCGCGGCGTGGACGTCGCCAGTGCGCGCATCACCCGTCCGCCACCGATGTTCAAGCACTGAGTATCGCTTCGCGCATCCATCGAGCCGATATCACTTCACCGAGTCTCATCATGCTGCACGTCTTTCTCCACCGCTCTCGCCGTCACCTCGTCGTGGTGATCATCGCCGCTGTCGTCGCGCTGGGTGTCGGTGCATTGCTCAGCGT
>JBEBIR010000598.1:0-2741 GCA_040080315.1 Gemmatimonas sp. | reverse complement strand
AATCAATATCGACTGGCGTGTGCTGGCTGGCCTGGACTACGCGAACGGCAAGGCCACGGACACCTTGAAGAAGCTGGAAGGCAAGCTGGTTCGCATTCCGGGATTTGTTGTTCCCCTCGACGATTTTCAGGAAGAGGGAGCGGAGTTTCTGCTCGTGCCGTACTACGGAGCGTGTGTGCACACGCCGCCGCCGCCGCCCAATCAAATCGTGATGGTTGCCATGGCCGGTCGGAAGGCGGTCAAGCTCAACCTGTTCGACGCGGTCTGGATGTCCGGGCGACTCAAGATTGCGTCGGTTGAAAGTCCGTACGGGACCGTCGGCTATCAGCTGGAAGGACTGAAGGTCGAGCCCTACTCGTCAAAATGACGGAAGTGTCGGCCGGCACGCCGGCCGTCGAACTCTCCGGGCTTCGGTTCGCGTACCGCGCCGGCCGTGACGTCCTCGCGATCGATCAGTTGGTCATCAATCGCGGCGAAACGGTATTCCTGCACGGCCCCAGTGGCAGCGGCAAGACGACGCTCCTGGGAATTCTAGCGGGAGTGCTGCAGGCGACCAGCGGGCATGTGCGGGTGCTGGGCGTAGACTTCGCCACACTCTCCAGCGGCGCACGCGACGCGTTTCGTGCGCGGCATCTGGGATACGTCTTCCAGATGTTCAATCTGATTCCATACCTCTCGGTTCGAGAGAACATTCTGCTGCCCGTCCGACTCGATGCACAGCGACGCGCCACCCTCGGCAGCGTGACGCTCCATGACGCGGCGCGCGACATCGCGGGACAACTGGACATCAGCGAATTGCTTGACTCGCCCATCGCCGAGCTGAGCGTGGGCCAGCAGCAGCGCGTCGCGGCCGCGCGCGCCCTCATCGGACATCCGGAAGTGATTATTGCCGATGAACCGACGTCGGCGCTCGATACCGATCGTCGCGAGCAGTTCCTTCAACTGCTGTTTGCGTCGTGCAAGACCGCCGGGGCCACACTGGTGTTTGTCAGCCACGATCACACGCTGATGCCGCTGTTCTCTCGGACCGTTGAGCTCACGGAGATCAATCGCTCCGCCATGCGAACGCGCAATTGACCCCGACGCTCGCATGTTGATCGCCCGACTCGCGTTTCTTTCGTTGCGTAGCCGACTGTTGACGACCTCGTTGACGGTGGCATCCATCGCGCTCAGCGTGACGCTGCTGGTGGGTATCGAACACGTGCGCGCCGGGGTGCGGGAGAGTTTCGCCGGCACCATTCGGGGCGTCGATTTGATTGTCGGCGCGCGCGGAGGGTCGCTGCAGGTCTTGCTGAGCTCCGTGTTCGGCATCGGCAGTCCAGCGGGCACCGTGAAGCTTGAGACATTCGAGCGGTGGCAACGACATCCGGCCGTCAAGTGGGCCGTGCCGTATTCACTGGGTGACAGTCATCGCGGCTTTCGAGTCGTGGGAACGACCGAGGAGTTCTATCAGCGCTACCGGTTTCGCAACGACGGGCAGATCGAGTTCGTGCAGGGTCGCGCGGCGAAATCCGACAAGGAAGTGGTGATCGGCAGCGAAGTAGCAGATCGACTTCGCTACACGATTGGATCGCCGATTGTGGTCGTGCACGGGCTGGTGGATATCGGCACCAGCAGTCATGAGGCACATCCGTTTCAGGTGGTCGGAATACTGGGACGCACGTTCACTCCCATTGATCGCACGGTGTATGTGACGTTGGAGGGCATTGAGGCAATGCATGATGACGGTGGACCCCCGACTGCGGCCAAGGCACCGGTCCTGAGCATGCCGGGCGCCTCACCGCCTCCAGGGACACCGCTGGTGATGCCCGGCGCAGGACCGCCCGCGGTAGCGCCAACGGCTCCTCAACCAAAGCAGCTCACCGCGTTCTTTGTCGGGACGAAGAACCGATTCGAGTCGTTGATGCTCCAGCGTGAAATGAATACCGATCTCACGGAACCGCTCACCGCGGTCATTCCCGGCGTCGCGTTGGGCGAACTCTGGAAGAACATCGGCAGCGCCGAAGTGGGTCTCCAAGTCGTGGCGATCTTTGCCGTGGCCATTGGGCTCACCGGCATGCTCGTCGCGCTGTACTCGTCTCTTGAAGCACGACGTCGCGAGATGGCAATATTCCGAGCCATTGGCGCCGGTCCACGCACCATTGTCGCGCTGCTCGTTCTCGAGTCGACACTGTTGTCGTTGCTGGGATGCGTGATCGGCGTGGTCCTGGTCTACACCGGTCTCCTGCTTGGCCAACAACCGCTTGAGCAGCGCTTCGGACTTCACCTCGCCATTCGGCCACTTGGATCTACGGAGTGGCTGTATCTGGCCGTGGTGCTGCTGTCCGGTGTGATCATCGGATTTGTGCCGGCAATCAAGGCGTATCGGACGTCGTTGGTTGATGGACTCAGTCCGCGCGCCTGAATCCTCCGCAGTCGCTCGTCCGCCCACTATCACGAATCATCGAGAACTCGACCCATGACCACTCGCTTCTTCATTCGTTCGCTGCTGCTCGTGGCCGCTGTCGCGTCGCCCGTGTATGCGCAACGCGGTGGCGCGCCACCGCGCATTCAGAAGAACCCGCAGGCGATTCCGTTCCCGGCCGACTCAGCACCGGCGTACGTCCGCAAGGACGCGCCGACAGATCCTACGATTCTCAAGATCTGGGATGAAGGCATGCATCGGTCGCAGGCGGCGACGTTATCGCAAGTGCTGATGGATTCCATCGGCCCGCGCCTGACCGGCTCGCCCAACATGATGC
>JBEBIR010000597.1:0-2749 GCA_040080315.1 Gemmatimonas sp. | reverse complement strand
GAAGATGCGACGCCCGGTTGTTTCACTGTACGTGCGACACGCCGCCATGAGTTCATCAAGCGGCCACTTCCGCGCAACGGGAACGAGCGCCGCGCGCTTAGCCTGCGTGGCCGCGTGGAGTGACACGGCCAGGCGAAGTGCGCGATTCTCGCGCGCCAAACGCAGAATACCGGGAACGACGCCGACGGTGCTGAGGGTGATGCGGTCGGCGCCGAGTGACAAGCCGGTGTTGTCGCGCAGAATGTCGATGGCGTGCATCACCGCGTCGTAGTTGTGTAGCGGCTCACCCATGCCCATCAACACCACGTTGCGCAGTCGGGCTGACGGACCGGACCGTGCGGCATGCCGCACGGCGCGCGCGACGTGAACAGCTTGGGCGACAATCTCGCCCGACGTGAGGTGACGGGTGTATCCCATCTGGCCAGTGGCGCAGAAGACGCATCCCATCGCGCATCCAACCTGCGAGCTGACACACGCCGTCACCCGTCCCGCATAGCGCATCAGCACGGTCTCGATGCACTGCGCGTCCGCGAGGCGGAGGAGATACTTGGCGGTAAAGCCGTCGGAGGAATCGGTCGCCAGCGCCGTCGGCAACGCACCAATGACGGTTTCGGCGCTGAGGCGAGCCCGAAGCTTGACCGGCAGTTCCGACATCGCATCGAGCGACTCGACGTGTTCGACATACAGGTAGTTCCAAAGGCGCGCCACATGCACGGGATTCAGCTCCCAGCCCACGAGCAGCACGCGGAGCTGTTCCCGGGTGAAATCGTACAGGTTGAGCGGAGTGCGGGTCATGGCGCTGTGTTCGAGAGGGGGCTGCGAGGAACGTAGAGCCCTGCGCAACGCCAGAGTGGGCCTTGCGCCCAATCGAGCAGGGCAGTCCACTTAATAGCGGACATTTTTGTCCTGTTCCAATCTGTCCCAATTTTCAGAGGACCCTCATGCGCCCGAGACTCACGCTTCTTGCAGGCCTTGTTGCCGCCGCTGCGGTGGTTGTTGCTGCTGCTGGCCCGCCAAGTGTTGCCACCACGGTGCGATCTGGTGTTGGCCCGACCTTGAGTTCCATCGGGACGCTGGCCTTCGGGCCGGGTGGTGTCCTGTACGCCGCCGACCCACAGTCGGCAACCATCTACGCGATCGAGTTGGGCGCCGGGTCCACGAAGGGAGCCGGCGGGACCAAGGATATCGCGGGCATCGACCAGCAGATCGCGTCGTTGCTGGGCACATCGGCCGGCGAAATCGCGATCACCGATCTCGCCGTTGATGCGCGCACGAGGAATTCGTACCTCGCGGTCATGCGTGGCCAGGGTGCTGGTGCGAAGCCCGTGCTGCTGCGCATTGATGGAGCGGGCAAGCTGGAGATCGTCAACACCGACGCGCTCAAGTTCACGAGCATTGCGCTGCCGAATCCAGCAGATGCCAATCCGACAGCGCGTAGCAACCCGCGCATGCAGTCGGTCACCGATATGGCGTTCGTGCAGGGAAAGCTTTTCGTGGCTGGACTGTCCAACGAGGAGTTTTCGTCCAAGTTGTGGGCGGTGCCGTATCCCTTCGCCACCACCGACCGTGGGACGAGCGTCGAAATATTCCACGGCAATCACGGCCGTCTGGAGACCCGCTCTCCGGTGTACACGTTTGTGCCGTACACCATCGACAACCAGCCGTATCTCATCGGCGGGTACCTGTGCACGCCACTGGTGAAGTTCCCGCTCTCGTCGCTGACGCCCGGTGCGAAGGTGCAAGGCACGACGATCGCCGAGCTTGGTGCTGGCAATCGGCCGATCGACATGGTGTTGTACAAGAAGGACGGCGCCGAATATTTGTTGATGGCGAACACCAGCCGCGGGGTGATGAAGATTCCGACCATGACCTTCGGCACGCAACCGGCGATTTCTGCGCCGGTGCCGAATGGCACGGCCGGTGTCGGCTACGAGACCATCGCGTCGATGAAGGGCATTCAGCAGTTGGACTTGCTTGATGCGACACACACGGTGGTGCTGGCCAAAACCGACGCGGGCGCGATCAATCTGTCGTCGGTGATCCTGCCGTAAGCGGACACCGCATGCGGTGGCTCGTTTCCACCCTCTTGGTCGCGCTCGTGGGCTGCGACCAAGGGGGTGTGTCACGTCCGGCCTCGGCGATGTCCGTCGGTGTGGATTCCAGCGCCGGTCCCGGTCGCGCGTTCGTGGTGCTCAGCGGCCTGTCGAGCGAGGAGCTCCGCGTTTTTCGAGCGCTGCCCCCGGGGAGCGATAGCATCTGGCAGTCATTCGCGCGCGTGACGGTTGACGATCCGGCGAATGCTTCGACCAGCATGGCCGTTGCTGGCGACTACTCGACGAGCAACAGCGCGGTCGAGTTTCGCCCTCGCTTCCCGTTTGACGCCGGCCGCACGTATCTCGTGTCGGTCAACGCGCGCGCCGCGCAGCGTGCATCACCCGACTCGTTGCTGCTCTTTCGCTTCGCGCTCCCGGCTGGCGATCGGACGCCGCGCACCGCCGTGCGCGCAATCTTTCCTGGCAGCGATACCGTTCCCGAAAACCTGCTCCGACTGTACATCGAATTTTCGGCGCCGATGTCGCGTACCGGTGGCTTGGATTACATCACGCTGCGCGACGAAGGTGATCTTGAGGTGAAATCGGCGTTCTTGCCCCTGGACGCCGACTTCTGGAATGACGATCGCACCCGCTATACGGCGTTTCTCGATCCCGGGCGGGTGAAGCGCGGCATTCTTCCCAACGAGCAGATGGGT